>JAKARN010000111.1 GCA_021828425.1 Pseudomonadota bacterium
TCCGATCTCGATCCGCCCTGGACGATCGGCTGGTCATACTGGCTGATCTGATAGCCCTTGGGCAGATCCGGATAAAAGTAATTCTTTCGGGCAAAGACCGAACGTCGCGAGACCGTGGCGCCAATGGCCAGCCCGAAACGAACGGCCAGTTCGACCGCACGCCGATTGAGTACCGGCAGAACGCCGGGATAACCGAGGTCGATGAGTCCTGCCTGCGTATTCGGCGGAGCCCCGTAACGGGTTGCCGTCGTCGAAAAAATCTTGCTTTCGGTCAAAAGCTGGACATGCACCTCCAGGCCGATCACGGTCTCCCAGCTCATCCCGTCCCCCCTTCGAAACCAGGCGGCTCGGCCCGGTGCCAGTCGGTCCGTCCCTGGTAATCGGCGGCGGTGGCAAACAGGGTCTCCTCGTCGAAATCGCGCCCGATCAACTGCAAGCCGACCGGCAAACCGTCGACCAGACCCGCCGGCACGGAGACAGCCGGCAGTCCCGCCAGGTTGACGCCGATCGTGTAGATGTCATTGAGATACATCGTGAGCGGATCGGCGGTCTTCTCGCCGAGCCGGAACGCCGGGGTCGGGGTCGTCGGTCCGGCCAGGAGATCGACCGACTCGAACGCCTTGAGGAAGTCGTCGCGGATCAGGCGTCGGACCCGCTGTGCCTTGAGGAAATAGGCATCGTAGTAGCCATGCGACAGCACATAGGTTCCGATCAAAATACGGCGCTGCACCTCCGCCCCGAAGCCTTCACTGCGCGAGCGGCAATAGAGATCGGCCAAATCCCTGGGTTCTCGGGCCCGGTGACCGTATCGGACGCCGTCATAGCGGGCCAGATTCGAGGAGCATTCGGCGGGTGCGAGCACATAGTAGACCGGCACGGAGAGTGACAGGTGCGGGAGGGTGACATCGATGAGCCGCGCACCCGCTGCCTCGAGGACGGACAGAGCCTCCCGGACCCTGGCGGCCACAGCCGGCCACAGTCCGTCGTCGAAAAAGTTCTGGACAACGCCGATCCGGAGCCCGCGGACACCGCGGGTCAGCGCGGCGACATAGTCCGGCACCGGCCGATCGACACTGGTCGAGTCCCGGGGATCGTGGCCGGCCATCTCCCGGAGCACCCAGGCGGCGTCCTCGGCCGAACGGGCCAAAACCCCGGCCTGGTCCAGGCTCGAGGCAAAGGCGATCATGCCGAACCGGGAGACCCGCCCATAGCTGGGCTTGAAACCGGTAATTCCACACAGGGCGGCCGGCTGGCGGATGGATCCTCCGGTATCGGTTCCCGTCGCCACCGGCACCAATCCGGCGGCCACTGCGGCAGCGGATCCGCCCGAGGAACCGCCCGGCACCCGTTCGGGATCCCAGGGATTCCGCACCGGGCCGAAGGCGCTCGTCTCGTTCGACGAGCCCATGGCAAACTCATCCATGTTGGTCTTCCCGATCACGGTGCAACCCGCCTGATCCAGCCGCTCCACGACGCCGGCATCGTAGGGGGGGATGAACTCGGCGAGCATGCGCGAGCCGCACGTGGTCGGGATACCACGGGTCACGAAGAGGTCCTTGTGGGCGATGGGCAGTCCGGCAAGGCGGCGGACATCCGCCGCCGCGGGAGGCGCTTTTCGGTCCACCGGGGTGATGAAGGCATTGAGCCGGGGATTGAAGATGCGGATGCGTTCCCGGTAGTATTCGACCGCCAAGCGGGCCTCGCGGCCAGATGCCGCGACGAGTTCGGGAACTCGGGAACGGGGCTTCATGGGCGTGAGAGACTCACTCGATCACCCGCGGCACCCGGTAGTAGCCATCCTCCACATCGGGTGCGGATTTCTGGATCACCTCGCGGTCCACCGGCTCACGAACCTCATCATCGCGGAGGGGCTGGACGAGATCCAGGGGATGCACGAGCGGCTCGATCGCCCCGGTCGAGGTGGCCTCGAGTTGACGGACGAAGCCGAGAATCCGGTCCAGTTCCCGGACCAGCCGGTCCTCGTCCTCGGAACGCGCCTCGAGACGCGCCAGGACTGACAGTCGTTTGACTTCCTCGGCAGAGAGCATGGAAACCCGGGGAGAAAACCCGGACGGCATTTTAGCAACTCTTGCGTCCCTGCGGTACGGTTGCTAGAGTATCGCATACTCTCCGGCGAACAAAATCCCATGTTTTCCCGCCTGACGCGCTACTTTTCCACCGATCTCTCCATCGATCTCGGCACGGCCAACACGCTGATCTACGTGCGCGGTCAGGGCATCATCCTGAATGAGCCGTCCGTGGTCGCCGTCCGCGAGGAATCCGACCACGGCAACCGCAAGATCGAGGCCTACGGAGCCGAGGCCAAGATGATGCTCGGCCGCACGCCCGGTCACATCTCGGCCATCCGGCCGCTCAAGAATGGCGTGATCTCCGACTTCACCCTGACCGAACAGATGCTCAAGCACTTCATCCGCAAGGCACAAAGCCAGCAATGGCTGCCCCTGAGCCCCCGGGTCGTGGTCTGCGTGCCGTTCGGATCGAACCCGGTGGAACGGCGGGCGATCCTGGACTCCGCCCATGGGGCCGGCGCCCGCCAGGTCTACCTGCTCGAGGAACCGGTGGCCGCCGCGCTCGGCGCCGGCCTGGCCATCCATGAGGCCAAGGGTGCCATGGTGCTCGATATCGGCGGCGGGACCTCCGAGGCCGCGGTCATTTCGCTCAACGGGATCGTCTACGCCCAATCGGTGAGGCTCGGCGGCGATCGTTTCGACGAAGCCATCCAGCAGTACATCCGCCGCAACTACAACCTCCTGATCGGGGAATCCACTGCCGAACGGATCAAGATCGAGATCGGCTGCGCGTTTCCGACCCAACAGGTTCGCGACTTCGAGGTGCGCGGCCGGAGCCTGTCCGAGGGAGTGCCGCGCAGCCTCACCATCAACAGCAACGAGGTCCTGGAAGCGCTCCAGGAGCCCCTGAGCGGCATCATCGACGCCATCCGCCAGACTCTGGAGCAGACCCCGCCCGAACTCGCCGCCGACATCTCCGAACGCGGGATCGTCCTGAGCGGAGGCGGCGCCCTGCTCCGCGACATGGACAAACTCATCACCGAGGAAACGGGGATTCCCGTGATCGTGGCCGAGGATCCCATGACCTGCGTGGCCCGGGGCGGCGGCCGCGTCCTCGAGATGCTGGAGACGTCCGGACGGATTCCGATTCCGCTGTCCCAAGTCCGCTGAGCCATGCGGTTCTGGCCGTCACGCAACCGGTCTCCCGTCAGCCTCTTTCACCGCCAATCCTTTCTGGCTCTGCGTCTCGCCTGCGCCCTGACCGCCTCGGTCACCCTCCTCGTTTGGTCCCATGGGCAACCGGCGGGCAGCCCGCTTTCCGTTTTCGCCACCCGACTCGGGATCCTGATCGAGCAACCCGTCGCCACGACGGTCTCGGCGATTGCCTCGATCGGGCCGACCTTTACCCGCCAAGGGGTTTTGGAGCAGCGGATCCAGACCCTGGAACACCGACTGCTCAAGCTGCGAGCCCGCCTGACCCGTGACCATTCCCTGGCCTTCGAGAACGCGCGCCTGAAGGCCCTTTTGGGCCGGGCGCGTACCCTGAAACAGGCCTATCGGGTCGTGCATGTGCTCCGTGTCGACCTCAACCCCTACCGTCAGGAACTCCTCGTCGGAGCCGGACCGGGCCTGCGCTTGAGGCCGGGCGAGGCTGTGGTCGATGCCCACGGACTGGTCGGCCAGATCGTGGCCACAACGGCCCACACGGCACGGGTCCTGCTCATCACCGACCCCGGACAGATGGTCCCGGTCGAGGTCGCAGCGACCGGCCTTTTGACCTTCACTGTCGGCACCGGCTCACCCGCGCGACTGAGGCTGCCCTTCATTTCGAACCAGCCGACCGGCATTCGTCCCGGTCAACTGCTCATCTCCTCCGGGCTGGGTGGACATTACCCGCACGGATTCCCGGTGGCGGTGGTCACCCGCGTCAACCCCCGACCGGATCGTTCCTTTGCCTACGTCACGGCACGTCCACTGGCGGCCCTGTCCGAGGACCGCGAACTTCTGGTCCTGACCGCCCCCGTCGGGCACCCGCCCCCCGGCCGCAGACCCATCCGGTGACGGGCCTGCGCTCCTATGCCCTCATTGCAGCCACGCTGCTTGGGGCCCTCCTCGTCTCCGTCCTGCCCTACCCTCACGCCTATCTTCTGGGCCGGCCACTCTGGCTGCCCCTCGTCACCGGCTACTGGTGCCTGGCCGCTCCTCGCCGGATGGGCATTTTCACCGCCTGGACGGCCGGCCTTCTGGCCGATGCCGCGCTGGCCAGTCCCTTTGGGGAACATGCGCTCGCTTTGTCGGTCTTTGCCTACATGATGTCCCGCTATCACCTGAGGATCCGCAACCTCCCGATGGGGCTCCAGATGCTGTTCGTCGGCCTCAATCTCCTCCTCTACGAGTTTTTGATCTTCTGGATCAACGGGCTTACTTCCAAAACGGGACCGATCCTGCCCTACGGGCTGCCGGTTCTCGTGAGCACAGCCCTCTGGCCCCTGGTCTTCTTCCCCCTGCGCAGGCTGCGCCGCCGGTACCGGATACACTGAGCAGATGAACGCGGACGCACCCGTCCCGAATCCCTCGCGGGAATATCACCTGTTCCGCCGCCGGCTGATCCTGGCTCTCGTCATCGGCAGCCTCCTGGTGATCACGGTCGTGGCCCGGCTGGTTACGCTCCAACTGATCGACCACCGGCATTTCGACGCCCTGGCCCGCGGCAACCGCATCCGCACACTGCCCATCGATCCCCCGCGTGGACTCATCATGGACCGCCACGGCATCACCCTCGCGGAAAACATCCCGAGTTACGAACTCGTGATCAACCGGGACGAGGTCCTGAACCTCAACCAGACGATCCGGCGGATCCGCGCCATCGTGCCGCTCCGACCGGAGGATCTCCGACTGTTCTGGCAGCTGGTCCGGGTGGAACCCCCCTATGAACCGGTTCCGATCCGCCGCGACATGAGTGCCCGTCTCGCCGCCCGTCTCGCCGTGAACCTGTCGCGCCTGCCCGGAGTCAGCATCGAGGCCCATCTCAAGCGCTTCTATCCGCTGGGACCGATCGGCGCACACCTTTTGGGCTACGTCGGCCCCATCCATTCGCGTGAACTGCGAAGGAATCCGGGCAAGCTCTACAATGCGGATTCAGACGTGGGCCAGGAGGGGCTCGAACTCAGCTTCGCGCATCTCCTCTCCGGCCTCCCCGGGGAGAGGACCGTCGAGATCAACGTGGCCGGCGGCCTGGTCCGCAAGCTGCGGACGGTTCCGCCGGTTCCCGGCGACTCCCTGATCTTGACGATCGACGCCCGCCTCCAGGCCATCGCCCATGCGGCGCTCGGCCGGAACGCCGGTGCGGTCGTGGCCCTCGACCCCCGGACCGGCGGTATTCTCGCCATGGCCAGCACCCCGAGCTATAACCCCAATCTCTTCGTGAACGGGATCAGCAATGCCGCCTACCGGCGTCTCGCCGACAACCCCCTCCGCCCCCTGTTCAATCGCGTACTCCAGGGAGAATACGCCCCGGCCTCCACCATCAAGCCATTCATCAGCCTGGCCGTCCTGAACGACCGGGTGATCACCCCGGACACCACCATTTACTGCCCGGGCACCTTCGTCCTGCCGGGCACCACCCATGTCTACCACGACTGGCAGCCCTGGGGGCATGGGGTCACCAACTTGCGCAAGGCCATCACCCAGTCGGTCGATGTCAGATCGGAA
>JAKARN010000112.1 GCA_021828425.1 Pseudomonadota bacterium
ATTCCAGAGACACGCCCGCCCGTAATATTGCCGCGATGTCTTGATAATCTTTGGCCTCCGCTCGCTGGAGTATGACTTTCAACTTGGTTGCGAGCAAGTCCGGAAGGGATGCAACCTGGAGCACACCATCATCGGTCATTTCCGGTTCACCGACCCTCCCGGAGCGAATAGATCCAAAGAACGAGATCTTCACGGGGCTCTCCGTGAGATTACCGGACGGAGCCTGAACCGTCAGCGTGTCCACTTGGTCCTGCAGGACGATGCCGTCGTTCAGGAAAGGCATTTCCCGACGTAGTGACGACTTATGCAGTGATTTATCTGTAAAAAAGCCAAAATCAACGGATTGGCGGTGTCCGACCCGGAGCGCTATTGCCGTACCACCGTAAAGCACCAGCCCGAGATCGATTGTGGGGCGCAACTGGGGCCAAAGCTGTTGCTGCGCCAACGGCAGAACGTCCTTGCGAGGGCTGAATGTCTGCATCCCCCAAGACTCAAGCAATTTTTCTCTGCGGTTCTGGCGGCAGGGGCTCTTTGGCCTCAACCAGTCCCAATCGATAGTGCCAGTAGGCCCAGGATTGCGGACGAAGCCAACCGGGCTCAACGTGTCGCAGGACACCAGCCAATCGTTCCTCTCCGAGCAGCCGGACCAAGATCTGGATATCTTCAAAGGTGCCGATATCCATGACTTGTGCAATCAGGCGGTTGGGATAACGCAAGGCATCGTCCGGTGTCTTCCACCAGATATATCGGGGAGCAATCTGTTCAAGAAAACTCCAAGACTCGGGATTGAACATGGCATTCCCCCGAAGGAGGGCAACATGGCGATATTATTGTGGCATTTTCATCTCCCCCGCACCCACGGACCAGCTTTGCAGTGGGCGAACCAGCGCTTTTTGAACTTCGGATCACAGCAAAGGGCGCCGTCCCGGCCAGCTCGAAAGCCCCCCGTACTCACCTTCTCGCCCAGAATCGTCTACACCAGCCCGGCAGGCTGCAGGAGGACATCTGGGATGTTTGATCCGATTCGTGAGAATACTTGCTCATGTCGGTGACTTTTGGATTGAAAAGGCTCCGATCCCATCCGCGGGTTGACACAACTGCGATTGCGTCGCAGCATACCGGTAAGCGTCACATCTTCCGGAGGTTCCCGATGTCCAAAGCAACCATGAAGAACGCCGTCTTGGCGATGGCCCTGGCCACCGTGGCGGCAGGCCTCAGTCCGGCCCATGCGGCCATGCATGGCCGACCGGTCACCCGGGCGAAGCGGGGGATGTATTTCATGCATCATTCGCTCGGCTTTCCCTTCATCTTCTTCGTCTTCCATCCTGGTCCGCACTGGGATCTCATGCATGCCGCAGCCCTCCACTTGACCCCACAACAGGTGGCGGAAGAGAAGCATCTGGCCATGGGAATGATGATGGAGACGGGTCGAGGAGTCCGCCAACTCAAGGCGGCTTACCGGAACTACCGGATGGCGGCGCGGGCTCCCAATCCATCCATCCGGGCACTCGTGGGTGATGTCATGGCGGTGGGTCGGGCACAAACCTATCTCGGCTACGTGATGATTCCCTTCCATCTCAAGGGCTATCGTCTGCTCGATCCCGCACAACGGATCATCTACCTCAGACTCGCAGCGAAGATGCGCATGCACATGATGCACGTCTGGCACCGGATGCATCGGATGGGCGGAATGCACCACTAGTTGCGGGCTGATCTTTTCTCAGGACCGATCCGTCCTCAACCCCTGGCAACCCGGCCCCGGGCGCAGCCCCGGGGCCGGCTTTTCCACCTGGAGGAGGCGGGCGTTTCGTTCTCCCGGTGAAATGAACCGGCCCCGGCAGGCAAACACGGGCTCGGGGCGCCCCTCCGGCTTCTGCTACACTGTCCCATTCCCTTCCTTCGTTTGGGCGGCCCGAATCCCTGAACCCTTGCGGCCGGCCCTGAAGTTTCGAGGTTGCCTTTCATGGACCGCCCGTATCCATCGCCCCGGTCGTCCACGCTCTTCTGTGCGCTCTCGCTGACCGCCCTTTTACTGGCAGGCCCCACGGCGGGCGCCCGACCCTCCATCCTGAGCCGGCTTCTGGCCCGCGGATCCCACCATTTTCTCCCCGTGAACCAAGCCTTCGTCCTCCGCGCCACCCGCCCGGACCGCGAGACCGTGATGCTCACCTGGAGGCTTGGGCCGGGCTACTACCTCTACCGCCGCCAGTTCCGTTTCCGGGTGATGGCTCCAGCCCACACGCGACTGGGCGCACCCCTGTTCCCAGCCTCCACACTCCGGAACGATGGGACCTTCGGTATCGTGCACGTGTTTTTCAATCGTCTGGCTCTCCCACTGCCGGTCTACGGAACGCACGGTCAGGCTTTGATACTCAAAGTCCGCTACCAGGGCTGTTCGGCCGCCGGCTTGTGTTACCCGCCGGTCCACCGGACCCTGAGCCTGCCTGCCTCCCACATCCAGCCGTCCTCTCACGACAGAAAGACCCATCCGACCCTCTTCGGATCTTTTGGGAACCTGGAACGGAAGGCGGGGCATCTCACACTCCATGCCCCGCTGGCGCTCGCCATTCTCGCCTTCGTCCTGATGGGAGTACTTCTCACCTTCACCCCCTGCTCGGCGCCGATGATCCCGATCATCGTAACGGTTCTGAGCCGGGGGGATTCGCGACGGATCCGTTCGCTCCTGCCACGGGCTTTGGTCTACGTTTTGGCACTTGCCCTCTCCTACACCGCAGCGGGCCTGATTGCAGGTGCCCTGGGACGCAGTCTCAGCACCATTCTCGAGACCCCCTGGGTCATCGGGCTTTTGGCTGCCCTGTTCGTCGCACTGGCGCTTTCCCTCTTCGGTCTCTTCGAACTCCGCCTGCCGAGCGTCGTCCAGGATTGGGCGAACCGCAACCAGTCCCGGGGAGGACCTGCGGGCAGTCTCGCCGGGAGTGCCGTGATGGGCGTGATCTCCGCGGTCCTGGTCGGACCTTGCCTGATCCCGCCACTCGCGGCCATTCTCATCCTGATCGCTCAGCATGGGGCCGTTGTACGGGGGGGGATCCTCCTTTTCTCCCTGGGCATCGGCATGGGTCTCCCCCTCCTGGTCTTCGGCCTGACCGCTGGCCGTTTCTGGCCCAAAAGCGGACCCTGGCTCAGGGCCGTGAACATCCTCCTGGGCTTTTTACTTCTGGCCCTCGCCCTCTGGTATCTCAGCGACCTCCTCCCCATGTCATGGATCCTGGCGTTGGCCGGCATTGTGCTCCTTCTCGGCGGAGGCTTCCTGAACCAGGCGGAACGGCTGAGCCGTGCCAAAACCCCGGGAGCCTCCCCCTGGCTTTGGGCACTCTGCGCGCTCTTCACCCTCCTGGGGGCCATGGAAATCGTGGGGGCCAGTCTTGGCGGAACGAATCTCCTAGAACCCCTCCCCGCCTTATCCCCTGTGGCAACCGCCCGCACCCCGGGACCGGCCGGTCATCCGGTCAGCTGGATCCAGGTCACGAGTCTCGACCAGCTCGACCGGGCCCTCCATCGTGCGCAGCAAAACCAAAGGGCCGCCGTGGTCGACTTCTGGGCCCAGTGGTGCATCTCCTGTCGCTTGATGGACCAGCGGCTCGATGGAAACCGCACCATCGGTACCCTTGCCCCGAGGCTGGCATTCATCCGGGTCGACCTCACCCGGGATACGCCGAATGCCCGCCTGCTTCTCCATCATTTCCACATCCTGGGTCCGCCGACCTTCCTTTTCTATACGGCCGAAGGTCCGCCGCTCCCCCATGACCGGCTCATCGGCGAAACCGGCATGACCCGGTTTATCCGCCATGTGCGCATGGCGCTGGCCGCCCCGGCCCCCTCCCCCCTCAACGGTTAAGCGCCCCTTGCCCCAAAGGAAGGCGGCTTTCCTCGCAGACACTCCCGATCCCTTCACATGGCGGGGTCAGCACCAGCGGGGACCACAAGCCATTCAGCGGGTGGTGCTACCTGGGGCAGAATACGTCCAGATTTTGACGACCGGTACACCGCACAAGCTTGACTGTGTCGATGACCTGAACGGGTTTTTCGTGCGCGAGGGCTCACCCTTGCCCACGCCCTACCGGCTTTTGTGGCACGACAGACTCGGCTCCCACGAACGTTACGACCCCTATCTTTTCGGGCCGGTCCTGGATGGGACCGTTCTGGCGCGCTTGAACGCCGGGACCCTCCTCGACGCTCCTCAGCATCTCGGGGCGAAGCGCATCGTGCATGAGGGTGTTCCGGGACTGTTTTTCGCCGTCTGGGCACCGCGCGCCATCCAGGTGAGCGTAGTCGGCGACTTCAACGGGTGGAATCCGGCGTTCCATCCCCTGCGACCCCGTGGCACCAGCGGGGTCTGGGAGCTTTTCATTCCCGGACTCGAAGACGACAACTCCGGCTACCAGTTTGCGCTCAAAGCCCGCGAGGGCCCGGTCCTTCTGCGTGCCGATCCCTATGGCCGGGCATTTGAGATGCGCCCGGGACCCAAGGCCCGGATTCCGGAACAGCAGCACATCTGGCACGATGCAGAATGGCTTGAGCGCAGGAAGAAGTGGGATTGGCAACACGAACCCCTGCAGATCTACGAGGTGCACCTCGGTTCCTGGAAGCGGAGTTCGGATCCCGGCTGGCCCAACTACCGGGATGTGGCCCGTGATCTCGTCGAGCACTGCCGGCTTTTGGGCTACACCCACATCGAGCTCCTGCCCATCCTGGAGCATCCTTTGGACGAGTCCTGGGGATACCAGGCCACCGGCTATTTCGCCCCCACTTCGAGGTACGGAAGCCCGGACGACTTCCGGGCCTTCGTGGAGACTTGTCATGAAGCAGGGATCGGCGTCATACTCGACTGGGTTCCGGCCCATTTCCCAGGGAACGAGGGGGCGCTCAGCCGCTTCGACGGGGAGCCCCTCTACGAGTACGCAGATCCGCGGGAAGGATGGCATCCCGACTGGGGGACCCTGATCTTCAACTTTGGCCGCCCCGAGGTCCGCAGTTTCCTGCTCTCGAGCGCCATCTTCTGGCTCGAGGAATTCCACCTGGACGGACTTCGGGTCGATGCCGTGAGTTCCATGCTCTACCGGGACTACTCGCGCGGTCCCGGCGAGTGGATTCCGAACCGCCTGGGGACCCATGAAAACCTGGAGGCGGTCTCATTCCTCCGCACGCTCACGGGGTGGGCCGAGAACGCGCAGACGGGCATCCTCTTGATCGCCGAGGAATCCTCGGCGTGGCCCCACGTCACCCATCCCACCCAGGACGGCGGACTCGGCTTTTCCCTGAAGTGGAACCTGGGCTGGTTCCACGATACCGTGGACTACCTGCACCTTCTCCCTCCCGCACGGACTGCCCAACCCCAACTCCTCACCTTCAACCGCATCTACGCCTTCACCGAGCGCTTTCTCCTGCCCCTCTCCCATGACGAAGTAACCCACGGAAAGGGTCCGCTCATCGACAAAATGTCGGGCACCCCGCAAGAGACACGGGCCAGTCTCCGGCTCCTTCTGGTCTACCAGATGCTGACCCCGGGCAAGAAGCTTAGCTTCATGGGCAACGAGTTTGGCGCCTCCCGCGAGTGGATGCTCAAGAGCGGGCTCGACTGGGAGGAGGCCGGGCGCCCCCCCGGATCCGGGATCCTCCGGCTGAACCGTGACCTGGGACGGCTCTATGCGACCCATCCCTCGCTTTACGACCTTGATTTCGACGAACGGGGCTTCAAATGGATCGATTGTCCCGCCCCCGG
>JAKARN010000113.1 GCA_021828425.1 Pseudomonadota bacterium
ATTGGCCCCAGCATACGGCAGGGTGCACACCAGGGTGCCCAGAAATCGGCGAGTACCGGGTACTTTTTTGACGCCTCGATCACGAACGTCTGAAAATCGTCGCCGACAATCTCATGAATCCAAGCCGATGGGGCCATGAATCACCTGACCGGTTGTGGGGTGCGCTCCCTCTTATTTTACCCTTGGACAAATCGGGCTTGAGCTTGGGCTATGGGCTGCGATCACGTCACGGGCCGTTCGGGGATGGCTTCGACGCCGGGATTGCTTCGGGGTCGGAAATCCGGTGATCTTCGAGTATAATCGCCACCGCATGGGAAACCGTGCTCCCCCAGCCGCGGATTTCGTTTCAGGGTCGAGCGTGACGTGAGTGGGAAGCAGGTTCAAGACCTGGGACCGATCTCAATCCAGGTGGTATCCCTGTGGTCAAGACCTGCCGAGGATGTTGATGTCCACTGATACACCCGCCCTGCGAGGCTCGTGGTTCCGCTGGAGTACCTTTTTCGCGGTCTTGGGACCTGGCTTGGTGGTCATGCTGGCCGATACCGATGTCGGCAGTGTCATTACGGCGGCCCAGAGCGGCGCACAGTGGGGCTACAGGCTCCTTCTTCTTCAGTTCCTTCTGGTTCCGGTGCTTTACCTCGTCCAGGAACTCACCGTTCGTCTGGGTATCTTTACCGGCAAGGGACATGGGGAGCTCATTCGGGAGACCTTCGGGGCCTCGTGGGCCTATCTTTCAGTCGTGGGACTGAGTGTGGCCTGCACCGGGGCACTGCTCACCGAGTTTTCGGGCGTGGCGGGTGTGAGTCACCTCTATGGCCTGCCACGTCTCGTCGGAGTCGGGCTTGCGGCGGCCGTGCTCCTGGTTGTGGTCTGGACCGGCTCCTACCGCCGGGTGGAACGTGTGGCCTTGGCCATGGGCCTGTTCGAGCTGGTTTTTTTCGGCATTGCCTGGGCCAGCCACCCGAGCCTTCACGCGCTCATGATGGGCCTCACGCACGTGCCGCTGGAGCGCCCGGACTACATGGTGCTCGTCGCCGCCAATATAGGTGCGGTGATCATGCCGTGGATGGTGTTTTACCAGCAGTCGGCCGTTGCGGACAAGGGATTGAAGCCGGGTCAGTACCGAGAAGCTCGCCTGGATACGGCCATCGGGGCGGTCATCACGCAGCTGATCATGGGGGCTGTGCTGGTCGCCACGGCGGCCACCATCGGCCACCGCAACCCGGAGGCCCCCCTCAATACCGTCCACCAGCTCTCTCAGGCGTTTGTTCCCTTTCTGGGTATTGGCTGGGGACGGGTGGTCTTTTCCGTTGGCATCTTGGGTGCCAGCATGGTTGCCAGTATCGTGATTTCGCTGGCCGGCGCCTGGGGATGGGGGGAGGTCACGGGTTTCAAGCACTCGCTTGAGCATCAGCCCCGGGAGGCGCCCTGGTTTTATGCAATCTACTCGATGATCGTGATTGCGGGAGCCGTGACCGTGGTGACGGTGCCGAATCTTGTCGTGATGGATATCGCGGTTGAGGTCATGAACGCCTTCCTGCTTCCCCTGGTCTTGGGTTTTCTGGTGGTGTTGGCGATCCGGGCGTTGCCGCAGGGACACCGGATTTCGGGGGGGTATTTCTGGCTGGTGGCCCTGGTCGTGACCGTGACGGCGACCCTCGGGGTCTATGGCGGAATCATCAGCATCCCGGGCTGGTAGCAGGGTCTGCCGGGGCCTGCCCAAGGCCTTCCGCCTGCGGGGCGCCGACGGATCCGTCGCCCCGCTCATCCGGCCGGGAGAAGATGGCTGTGCAGGCCGTGCCCTTATGAAGTCCGCGGCAAGACTGCTCTTTTTGTGGCGAGCGATGTCCCCACACATGGCCTTCGCACGACATTCTGGGACCAGGCATCGCTGACGCGCCTGTGGATGCGGAGATGTGCAGCCAGCCAATCGGTCGCATATCAGCCTGCCTTCTCCGGGAACAACCCTGGCATCCATCGGGACGCGAGCGCCGCCGGGAAAGCAAGACAAAGTGGCGCGCGCGTGCTCTCCGATGTAACCACGCCGCGCTCGACGAGCGCGGAGACAACGCGGCGGGCTTGGCGCTCGCCCGTGCCGATGATGGTGGCAGCGTCGCCGCGCGGGAGTTCACCGCGATAGAGCAGTGCTTCAAGAATGTTGTGAGCCTTGGGTGGCAGTTTGTTCAGGTGCACTTCTTCGTCGACCCAGGTGAGAATGCGGGTGCGAAGCTGATCGGGCTGCATCAGCCCTTCCATGAATTTCACCTGATCGAGGCAGGTGGTCAGGAAGAATTTCGTGAACTCGATGAGGCTCTCCTCGCTGAGGTTGCCGCGTCCGTCGAGATCATTGCGGCGGGGCAAGTCACAGGCGGCGAGGTGTCCCTTGTATTCGTTGACGTGACGCGCAAGGCCACGCGCGATTGACCAGACGGCGCCGGTGTCGAGCGTATGGAGGAGGGTTGCATGCGAGACAAGACGCGCGACGCGTCCATTGCCGTCGAGGAACGGATGGATCCACGCAAGGCGATGGTGTGCCGCCGCTGTCGCTATGATGGTCTCTGTTCTACCAAGCCTTGAATAGACTTCCTCGTAGCGCTTCAAGAAGCGGGGTACGGCGGGCGCGCTAACAGGGATATGACGCCCGACGGAGACATCGCGATGGCGCGGCTCGCCGGGCACGACTTCGATCTTCTCCTTCGTCCCTGGATCTTCGACCCATCGCAGGTCTTCCGGCAGTTGCTCGCAAAAACACCGGTGGATTTCGAGGATGGAATCCACTGCCGTAGCAGGGCTCCTGAGCCCACCCCCCTCGATCCAGTGTTGTACGGCAATATGAGCCTTCGCCTCATGCTGGAGATCGCGCTTCCCGGCATCCTTGCTGTAATCCCCTTTAAGTGCGCGCTCGATGTCGATTGGGTGGGTGTCGTGGCCTTCGATTAGGTTGCTGTAGTAGCAGTTCATCGCCCGGACGAGATCGGCGAGCGAGCTGAGCAGGCGGTTGGGCAAGGAGCGGCGAAAGCCGGCGCTCTTGGCTGCCAGTTCGACCGCCAGGTCCGTGAGTTCGGGCCGGTGCCTGGAGCCGCCACCGATCAACAGCGGCTCCATCGCGGAGACGTTTTCACCCTGGTCTTCGGCCGCTTTTATGTCCACTTATATATCCTGTGTATCATTCATAAGAATACATTATACATCAATAAATTAGTGTACTAAAATCTCGGTATAGGACCACATAAAAGTCCGGTTGTAAGTCCGGTTTAGATGGACCTTATTGTGGCCAAAGTCAATGGCTTGTCGGGGTGGTGCTGGCGGTCCGGGTCGTGACCGTGACGGCGACCCTCGGGGCCTATGGCGGAATCATCAGCATCCCGGGCTGGTAGCAGGGTCTGCGGAGTCCTGGTCAGGGCTTTCTGCCTGCGGTGCGCCGGCGGGGGCCTCGCTCAGCTCATCCGGTCGGGAGAAGATGGCTGTGCAGGCCGTGCCCTCGCATAGGTAAAGACGCCCTTCCCCCGGTGCGTATGCCGGAAGGGCCAGATCGTCTCCGGTTGGCTCATCGGGGCCGGGTGCGAAGACTGGCAGGTTTTTTGAATAACGTTGGCGAATGAGGGTCAGCCACCGCGACCGATTCTCGGGCGCACTCCGAAGAAGCAGGAAGGAGGGTGGCGAGTCGGCTTGGCACTGGCTCAGGATCAGTCCGAGGTGGGGGGCCGGTGCCGCACGGGCGTGGGGGCGTCCGGCGGCCAAGCCCCGGAGTGCCGCGTCCTGGTAGCGCGATCGTCCGGAAAGCCGGGAAAGGGACAGGAGTGCCCGGCAAGCGATCGCATTGGCTGCCGGGGCTGAATCGTCAGCCCAGGTTTTGAGCCGGATGAGCGGGGTCGGCTGGTCGTGGGCGGTGAACCAGAAACCGCCTCCCGACGGGTCCTCAAAGCGTTCGAGAAGCTGGTCGGCCAGGACCAGTGCCCATTCGTACCCGCGGGTCTCCCACCGCGTGCCCAGCAGCTCGATCAGTCCTTGAAGCACATACGCATGATCCGGCAGGAAGGCTGGCCCTCCCGGGTTTCCCTGGTGGACGCTGCTCATGAGCCGGTTGTCCTGGACCAGGGCGGTTGCGAGGAAATGGCTGCAGCGGATGGCCATCTCGACCCAGTCAGGCCGATCGAGCAAGCGTCCCGCATGGGCCAGTGCCCACAGCGCGAGTCCGTTCGATGAAGCACGGATTTTGTCGTCTCGAGCGGGGGATCCGCGCTGTTTGCGGGCCTGGAAGAGTCGAAGACGGGCACTTTCGAGGAGTGCCTCCTGGTTTCCCCGGATCCGCCCATCCCATTCCGGGGACAGGGGTTGCGACAGGTGCCAGCGGTCCTCGAAGTTGGGCGACCGATCGAGTCCCCAGGCCGGTTCAGCGACGGCCCATTCCGCCGGGGTCAGGAGACGTTGGACCTCGGCCCGGTCCCAGAGATAGTAGCGGCCCTCCCCACCGGGACTATCCGCATCGAGACTGCTGTAGAACCCGCCCTCCGGGGCACGCATGTCGCGGGCCAGCCAGTCCACGAGCGAGGCGGCGGTCCGGGCATGGGTGGGCTGTCCGGTCAGGACACTCGCATCTGCGTAAAGGGCCAGTAGAAGGGCATTGTCGTCGAGCATTTTCTCGAAGTGGGGGATTTGCCAGTCGGCATCCACGCAGTAGCGGAAGAACCCTCCTCCGATCTGGTCCCACAGGCCGCCTCGGGTCATGGCGGCCAGGCTTTGGTCAATGAGCGGACGGATCCGGGAAGGAGCTTCCGGGTCCGGCGAGGGGACGGCGAGCCGTTCGAGGAGAAAAGCGAGAGCGGTGGGATGGGGAAATTTGGGTGCATCGCCAAACCCACCAAAGCGCCGGTCGAAATCACCTTCCAGTTCGGTTTGTGCGACCGCGGCCAGATCGGCCTCCGCCGGGATGGATCCGGCAGACGGGGAGGGGTTTGAGGCCAGGCTCGCGAAAGCGGTCTGGATTCTTTCGGTCAGGCGTTTCCAGTCGCCGGTCTGTTCACGGTAATACCGGGCCAGGGTCAGGATGATCTCCCCAAATCCGGGCAGCCCGTAACGCGGTTCGCGGGGGAAGTAGGTTCCTGCAAAAAAAGGGGTCAGCTGGTCGGGTTCGACGAAGACGGACAGCGGCCATCCGCCCGGACGGCCGGTGAGCCAGCGATGGGCCGTCTGGTAGATGTGGTCAAGGTCCGGTCGCAGCTCCCGATCGATCTTGATGTTCAGGAAAGAGTCGTTGAGCAGGGCGGCAATATCCGGATCCGCGAAGCACTCCTCGGCCATCACATGGCACCAGTGGCAGGCGGCGTAACCAATCGAGAGGAAAATCGGTTTCCGTTCCGCCCGTGCCCGGGCCAATGCCGCCTCCCCGTAGGGGTACCAGTCGACCGGCTGGTCTGCGTGTTGCAGGAGATAAGCACTGGCCTGCCCGGCGAGGTGATTCATGACGGGCACTCCGGGCTCTTCCTGGTGTCGGCCCCGTCGGAGCGCGGGAGACTCAATCCTCGAGCCACCGGCGTTTGTCCGTCATGTTGCGCCACTGGTCGGCATCCGGAAGCCCGGGTTGTCGCCGGGTGATCCGGGGCCAGAGTTTTGCCATGCGCGCATTGAGCCCAAGGAAATTCTTCTGGGCATCGGGCAGGAGGTCCGCGTGGAGAATGGCTCCGACCGGACAGGCCGCAACGCACAGACCGCAAT
>JAKARN010000114.1 GCA_021828425.1 Pseudomonadota bacterium
TCTCTTCTTTTTCCGTTGCCCGGATCCGGATCCCTCCTTCCAGCCACCACAGGGTCGATGCGTACCAGACGCGAACTTGCCAACGCAATCCGGGCACTGGCCATGGATGCCGTGGAACGGGCCCAGTCGGGACATCCCGGGATGCCCATGGGCATGGCCGACATCGCGGAGGTTCTGTGGAATGATTTCCTAAGGCATAACCCCCAAAATCCGCGTTGGCCCGACCGGGACCGCTTCCTGCTGTCGAATGGCCACGGTGCCATGCTGCAGTATGCCTTGCTTCATCTGAGTGGGTACGATCTCACCATCGAGGATCTCAAGGAGTTCCGCCAGCTGCACTCGAAGACCCCGGGACATCCCGAGTACGGCCTGACCCCGGGGGTGGAGGCCACGACCGGCCCCTTGGGCCAGGGGCTGGCCATGGCCGTCGGGATGGCCTTGGCCGAAAAGCGCCTGGCCGCCGAATTCAACCGGCCCGGCTGCCGGCTTGTCGATCACTGGACCTATGTTTTCGCCGGCGACGGCTGTCTCATGGAAGGCATCTCGCATGAGGCGGCCTCGTTGGCGGGAACGCTCGGATTGGGCCGTCTCATTGTTTTCTATGATGACAACGGGATTTCCATCGACGGGGAGGTCGATGGCTGGTTCCGTGACGACACCCCGGCCCGCTTCCGGGCCTACGGGTGGCATGTCACGCCAACCATCGATGGGCACTCTGCGGAAGCGATCCACTCCGCCATCGAGGAGGCGCGGAGCGTGCTGGAACGCCCCAGCCTGATCCCCTGCCGGACGGTCATCGGGTTCGGGGCACCGGACAAGGCCGGTACGGCCGAAGCCCATGGTTCCGCACTCGGTGCGGAGGAGGTGGCCAAGGCTCGCCTGGCGCTCGGATGGAAGGAACCCCCTTTCGTGATCCCGAAAGAGATTTATGCGGCCTATGACCGGCGTGCCCAGGGTGCGGAATGGGAAGCCGAGTGGCAGGAGCGGTTCCAGAAGTGCCAGCGAGAGACCCCCCAACTCGCCCGGGAGTTTGAACGCCGGAATGCCCGGCGGCTCCCGGATGGGCTCGTATCTGATTTCGGGGAATTCCTCCGTTCTGCCCGGAGTGGACCTGCGAAACTGGCGACCCGCAAGGCCTCGCTCCAGGTGCTCGAAGCCCTGGCGCCCCGTCTCCCCGAACTCCTCGGGGGATCGGCCGACCTCAGTGAATCGAATGGCACGCTCTGGCCGGGTGCACGGGTACTGGACCGGGCCCATGCGGACGGTCACTACCTGCACTGGGGAGTCCGTGAGTTCGGCATGACCGCGATGCTCAATGGAGTCACGCTGCACGGCGGCCTGCGGCCCTTCGGCGCCACCTTTCTCGTGTTCTCCGATTATGCACGGAACGCCATCCGCCTGGCCGCACTCATGCAGATCCCCACGATCCTCTTGCTCAGCCATGATTCGATCGCGCTCGGTGAAGATGGCCCGACCCATCAACCAATCGAGCATCTCGCGAGCTTGCGGCTGATCCCCGGTCTCGTCCTCTGGCGCCCCGCCGATGCCGTGGAAACGGTATATGCCTGGAGAGCGGCGCTCGAGGGAACCGGACATCCGACACTGATCGTCCTGACCCGGCAGGGCTTGCCGCTGGAGGAACGGGGAGCCGACCGCGAGCCGGACATCGCCCGCGGAGGTTATATCCTGGTCGAGCCCAGAACCCCGCCCCAGCTGGTGCTGATCGCGACCGGCTCGGAGGTCGCCCTGGCTGTTGCCGCCTCCCGGAAGCTTGCTGGGATCGGTCTCGCCGCCCGCGTGGTTTCGATGCCTTCGATCGAGGTCTTCGAGGCCCAGGATCCGGCCTACCGGGAATCCGTCCTGCCCCAGGCACTCGACCGGCGGCTCGCCATCGAGGCCGGAGCGACCGGCCCCTGGTACCGCCTCGTCGGCTCTCGGGGCGGGGTGCTCGGCATCGACCGCTTCGGCCTGTCCGGACCCGGCGAGGCCGTCACCGCCGCGCTCGGTTTCACGGTCGAGGCCGTGGTGGCCCGGGCGCAGGGGCTCCTCGGGCAGGCTTGAACGCGATCGGCATCCAGGATTCCAGAAGGGGGGACATGACATGACCGCACGGGTTGCCATCAATGGCTTCGGACGGATCGGCCGCAATATCCTGCGCGCCTACTACGAGGATCCGCGTTTTGCCCAGCGCTTCTCGATCGTGGCACTCAACGATCTCGGGAACGCCGGGATCAACGCCCACCTGGCCCGGCATGATTCCGTGCACGGTCGTTTCCCCGGCACCATCGAGGTTGACGGCGAGGACCTCGTCATCGACCACCGGGACCGGCTGCGGGTCGTGAGCGAACGGGATCCGGCCCGCCTCCCCTGGCGCGACCTCGGCATCGATCTCGTCCTCGAGTGTACCGGCCACTTCGCCTCGCGGGCGAAATCGGAAAGCCACCTCAAGGCCGGAGCCCGCAAGGTACTGATTTCCGCCCCGGCCGGGGAGGATCTCCCGACCATCGTCTACGGGGTGAACCACAAGATCCTGAAACCGTCTGACCGGATTGTCTCCAACGCCTCCTGCACGACGAACTGCCTGGCGCCGCTGGCCCATGTCCTGCACCGCGGCATTGGCATCGAGCAGGGCTTCATGAACACGGTCCATGCCGCAACCAATGACCAAGTCCTCCTCGACGTTTATCACACGGATCTCAGGCGGGCGCGTTCGGCTTTCCTGTCCATGATTCCGACGAAGAGCGGGGCGGCTGCCGCCATCGGTCAGGTGATCCCGGAACTCTCGGGCCGGCTGGACGGATTCGCCATCCGGGTCCCCACGGCCAACGTCTCGATCGTCGACTTCACGGCCTGGATGGGACGGGAAACCACGGTCGGGGAAATCGACCGGCTCATGCGGGAAGCCGCATCCGGGGAAATGAAGGGGATCCTGGCCGTGAACGACGAACCGTTGGTCTCGATCGACTTCAATCATGACCCGGTCTCGTCGACCTACGATGCCAGCCTGACCCGGGTCCAGGGACGGCTGGTCAAGATCCTGGGCTGGTACGACAACGAGTGGGGATTCTCCAACCGGATGCTCGATACCGCCTCCGCCCTGCTCGCCTTGAGCGGCACATGAAATGCGCCGGATGACGGATCTTGAGCTCGGGGGACGTCGGGTCCTTCTCCGGGAAGACCTCAATGTCCCGATGGACGGGCGGCGCATCACGAATGCCCGGCGGATCGAGGCAGCGCTCACGACGATTCGCGAGGCGCTTCGTGCCGGGGCTCGTCTGAGCTTGCTCTCCCACCTGGGCCGCCCGGATCCGGGACGGCCGGATCCGGACCTCTCGCTCGCGCCCGTCGCCGAATACCTGTCCCAGGCCCTGGGCCGGCCGGTTCCCCTCCTGCCCTGGAGCGATTCCGTCTGGACCGCTCCCCCTCCGCAGCCGGGCGAGCTCGTCCTCCATGAAAACGTGCGTTTCCTGCCTGGGGAGCGAGCGGACGACCCGCAGCTCGCCTCCCGCCTGGCCGGACTCTGCGAGATTTTCGTGATGGATGCATTCGCCACGGCGCACCGGGCTGAGGCCTCGACCCACGGGATCATCCGCAAGGCCTCCCAGGCGTGTGCCGGACCGCTCCTCCTGCGCGAGGTCGATGCCCTGACGCGCATCATCGAATCCCCCGAACGGCCACTCGTGGCGGTCATCGGCGGCGCCAAGGTCTCGACCAAGATCGAGCTCCTGAACGCGCTTCTGGACCGCGTCGACGGACTGATCCTGGGAGGGGGGATCCTGAACACCCTCCTCTACGCCCAGGGATTTTCCGTGGGCCAGTCGCTGTGCGAGCGCGAGGCGGCGGATGTGGCCCGCAATTTCCTTTCCGTGGCCAGTGCACGGGGAAAGGAGATCCCCATGCCCGTCGACGTCGTGGTCGGCCACCTGCCGATGGCCACCTCGGAAGCCGATGTCCGTCCGATCGAGAAGGTGGCCGCGGACGAGTGGATTTTCGACATTGGTCCCTTGACGATCGCCCGCTACCGGACGCTCCTCACCCGGGCACGGACCCTGCTCTGGAACGGACCGGTCGGAGTTTTCGAATATGACCAGTTCGCGCAAGGCACCGAGGCCATCGCCCAGGCCATGGTCCAGGGTGGGGCCTATACGGTGGTCGGTGGGGGGGACAGCCTGGCGGCTCTGGACCGCTGGCATCTCGCGGAACGGGTGTCTTACTGTTCGACGGCAGGGGGAGCCTTCATCGAGTTCATCGAAGGGCGACGCCTGCCGGCACTCGAAGCGCTCGAGGAGCGGGGGGAGGGGGTGTGATCCGGCGCCGCACCAAGATCATCGCCACGGTGGGTCCGGCCAGCGCCGAACTGGAGACCCTGGCCGCGCTGGTCCGGGCGGGCGTCGACCTCTTCCGCCTCAATTTCTCGCATGGCAGTACGACCACACTCACCGATTGGGCGAACCGCATCCGCCAGGTGGCGGAGGCGTGCCAGACGGAAGTGGGACTGTTGGGCGACCTCGCGGGTCCCAAGATCCGGATCGGGCGGTTCCGGGACGGGCCTGTGCAACTGCGGAGCGGGGACCCCTTCATCATCGATCCCGCCTGCCCGGAAGAGAACGGGAACCAGGAACGGGTCGGTGTGAGCTACGCCCGCCTGCCCGGGGATGTCTCAGCCGGAGACCGCCTGCTCCTGGCCGACGGCCAGATTGCGTTCCGTGTCGAATCGGTGGTGGGCACCGCGATCCACTGCCGGGTCGAGACCGGCGGGGTCCTGTCCGATCTCAAAGGCATCAACCGGGAGGGCGGGGGATTGTCCGCCGAAGCGCTCACCGACAAGGACCGTCACGACATCACGGTGGCCGCGGCACTGGGGGTCGACTACCTGGCCGTGTCCTTTCCGCGCGATGCGGAGGATATCGCCCGTGCCCGCGGCCTGCTCGAGAAAGCGGGTGGTCGCGGGCTCGTGGTGGCCAAGATCGAGCGCAGCGAGGCCGTTTCCAACATCAAAAGCATTCTCGCCGAGTCCGACGCCATCATGGTCGCCCGGGGGGATCTCGCGATCGAGATCGGGGACTGGGAACTCGCGGGTGTCCAGAAACGCCTGATCCGCCTCGCCCAGGAGGCGCGCAGTGTCGTCATCACGGCCACGCAGATGATGGAGTCCATGGTGCTGAGCCCGGTGCCCACGCGGGCGGAAGTCCTGGATGTGGCCAATGCGGTCCTGGACGGGACCGATGCGGTCATGCTGTCGGCCGAGAGCGCGGTGGGACACTATCCGGTCCGGGCGGTCGAGGCCATGGCCCGGATCTGTCTCGGGGCCGAAAAGGATGTCATGACCCAGGTCAGCCTGGAACCCGTGAGCGCCGATGGGCACTATGAGTCCGTGAACGAACTGATCGCCATGGCCGCGATCCACGTGGCCAACCGCTTTCCGATCCGGGCGGTGGCCACCCTCACGGAATCGGGGACCACGCCCCACCTGGCGTCCCGCCCGCGTTCCGCGATCCCCATCTACGCCTTGACGCGCCACGAGGGCACCCGGCGGCGGGTCACCTTGTTGCGCGGGGTCTATCCCGTCGCCTTTGACGTGCTGCACGCCAATCCCGACCATGTCCTGGATGAGGCAGTCGCGACCCTCCGGTCCG
>JAKARN010000115.1:0-2259 GCA_021828425.1 Pseudomonadota bacterium
ATGCCGGCGGCGTTCTTCCGCACTGCCTTCCCGGGGGCCATGGAGCCCCCGCTCCATGACCACAATGGCATGATCGACGAGTGCGCCGATGGCGGCCGTGATGCCGCCCAGCGTCATGATGTTGATTCCGAACCCGAGTGCCTGGAGGACCAGGAGGGTGGCGGCCACCGAGAGCGGAACCACCGTCAGGGTCGCGAGAGCCGCGTCCCAGCGACCGAGGAAGAGCAGCACCACGAGCCAGGCAATCAGGCTGCCGAGCAAGAGGGCCATCCAGACGTCGCGCAGGCTGGACCCGATCAGCCGGCTCAGGTTGTAGATGGGTACGAGATGGATGCCCGGTGGCAGATGGGATTTCATCCGGTCCAGGCGGGATGCAATGGCACGGGCGACCCCATCCTGGTTGACCCCCCGGTTCGCCGAAACGTCGATCACGAGCGCGTGTCGCCACCCGGCCACAGCCGCCTCCCGGACGAGGGGAGGCGGCCGGATGCCGATTTTCGCGATGGCTCCCAGGGCCAGCGGGGCCCGCGAGAGCATGCCCGGCGTGCTTTGGGTGACGAGCGGTTCGGGTCCCGACAATTCATCGGCAGCGGCCGGGGCACTGCTGGAGCTGGCCCCGAGTGGCAGGCTCAGGGCCGCGAGATCCTTCGGATTGACCGGTCGCGGAGTTGTCGCCAGGAGAAATTGCTCGTGGAAGACATTGAGGACGCCCGAGAAAAACGGCCCCTGCTCGGTCCGCAGGAGGTTGACAACGGAAGCAGCGCTCAGATGGTATTCCGCAAGACGCCGTTCCCGGAGATCCACAGCGACCTCCGGCCAGCCCCGTCCCGTATCGTTGACTTCATAGACTCCTGGAAGGGAGAGTAGGGCCGGCCGGATTTGGAAGGCGAAGGTGGGCATGAGGTCCGAGCTGTTGAACCGGTTGGAGACCAGCGCGTACTCGGCCAGGGGATAGATATTGGGCATCATGAGGCGTTCGCTGATCGTGGCCCCGGGAGGCAGGGCGATCGCGGCCAGCCGGGCCTGGAGGAGCAGATAGGCGAGTTCCGGATTGATCCCGCGGGCAAAGTACACATGAAGCTTGGTGAGCCCGTTGCCCGTCTGCGAGCGTACCATCCGGACCCCGGGCTCTCCCTTGGCCGCCTCTTCCAGCGGCCGGGTGACCTCGAGCAGCATGAAGCGGACGGGCAGATTGTTCGTGTGAACCAGAACCGCGACCTTGGGAAAATCGACGTTGGGGAAAATGCTCTTCGGGAGCGAACGGTACGCCAGAAATCCGCCGGTCAAGACCAGGAACGGCAACAGCAGGACCGTGAACCGGTTCGACCAGAGAAAATCCAGGTACCGTCGCATCAGGGGTGGATCTCGACCGCGCTCCCCGAACGCAAGCGGGTGTTTCCCGCCACGACCACCGCTTCGCCCGCCTTGAGATTCCCCAAGACATAGGCCCCGCCCCGCCGATTGGTCAAAAGCCGCACCGGAACGGCAAAGGCATGTCCACCCCGGACCACGTAGACGTAACTCTGATCCCCATGCATGACAATGGCCGGGACGGGCACCCGGAACGCACGGCCGGACTGGACGGGAATCCGGCAGTGGAGCCACTGTCCCGGCAACAGGGGATCGGCGAGGGGAAGGTCGATATAGACCCGAACGAGACCATAGTGGCTCGCCCGGTTGCCGATATTGCGGACGATCCCCGTGCCCTGCCAGTGCACGAGGCGCAGTCCGACCGGCTCCCCGGAATGGATCCGTTTCGAAATCGTGGGAGGTACCAGGGCTTCGGCCCAGATCCGGCCGCGACCCATCAGGGTCATGATGGGCAATGCGGTCGGCACGATGGCACCGGGCGCAACCAGATAGCGGATCGTTCCCGAAAATGGAGCGCGCAAAACCTGGGCCGAGGCCTCGGAGACAAGCGAGCGCAACTGGCTCCGGGCTTCGGCCAGGGCCAACCGGAGGTTATCCACCTCCTCTCGGGCCACAAGCCCCTTCGAGAGCAGCTGGCTGTAGCGGGCCAGCTTGGTTCGTGCATAGAGGGCCTGGGCGCGGGCCGCGGCAATCTCGGAACGGAGCCCCACCGGGGCAATCCGCATCAGGATGGCTCCTGCATGGACAAAACCAGGCGGTTGGTAGGGTCCGACCACCCGCCCACCCACCGGGGCGGTCAGCGTGATCTGGTTGTTGCTGCGGATTCTCCCGAGCGTCCGGAAAAACCGGTTCCAGTGTCCCACCTCGATGCGTACCGCACGTACCGGA
>JAKARN010000115.1:2269-5636 GCA_021828425.1 Pseudomonadota bacterium
CGTACCGGAAGGCCTTGGGCCAACGCACAGGGGATGGCGGCGAGACAAAGGAGAAGAGGGATCCGGTACCGGTTCCCTCGCGATCCCTTCCCGCTTGGCGGTGCGGGAGGTGGCACCGGTCCGGGGGCATGCGGCCTCGCTCTGTCGCTGCGTTCAATCATCTGAGCCTCGCAAATCGCGGCACCTCAAACCGGCAGACGCCCCGGACACGTCCCCGATCCAAGACCAGGCACGACGGCAACCCCCCCAGTTCCCGAAGAACACCCTTGGGGCAGTATATCCCAGGGCCCAAGATCGGAACCAACCCGGGAAATTGCGAAACCAGGCACGATCTGGGATTTCCTGCAGCCGGGGGTTTTTGCCCCTGTCCCATGGGCATGCTCCCCGGAGCTTCAGCCCATCCGGGGAATCGTCCACCGGGTCATGGACGGCGCGTTTTCGAGATAGTCCAGGATGCCGTTTCCCGCAGCTTCCCCGCCCGGATCGCGGGCATGGAACCGTGCTTGGCTGGGCTTGACCCGATGTATCCTCTCGGATACACCTGAGCTGTGCGGTACCTGGTGAGGCAAACCGTAGGGTTCTCCGCTGGCACATGGGTCTGCGGGATCTGGTCGCCAAAGTCGCGATCGACCAGCGGATCGAGCAGGCCGAGAACGGCAACCTGAGCAAGACCCGCTCGGTGGGAAGCGGTGTTTCCGAGATGAAGATCGAGCTCGGTCCGGGCTACAGGGTCTACTTCACCGTTCGCGGCCGAGAGGTCATTCTCCTCCTCGCCGGGGGAGATAAGTCCACTCAACGGGCCGACATTCGACGAGCCCATGCGCTCGCCAAAGAGGGCTGACATGCGCAAACATCCATCCAGACACGGGAAGCTGGTCCCGTTCGACCTTGCGGCGATTCTTGACAACGATGAAGCCATCGCGGAGTACCTTTCGCAGGTTCTCGAGGGCGGTGACAACGAAGAGTTTACCCGCGCGCTGGGCCACATCGCCAAGGCCCGTGGCATGACGGAAATCGCGGAAAAGAGCGGGCTCGGCCGCGAGAGTCTCTACAAGGCACTGCGACCCGATACTTCTCCTCGTTTCGACACGATCCGCCGGGTTTGCTTGGCACTGGGAGTGAAACTGCGCGCCGTAGCGACCTGACGGGAAAGTGCTCGACGTGAATGGGTCACGGACTTTCACTCTCCGGATGACGTTCCTGGCCCTCGGGTTCGTCGATTGTACGTATCCCACAGGACCGGATGCCGTCGAGGGGGGTCATCCACCCGGGCGGCAAAGCGCTGGCGCGGTCGGCGGTTCCGAGCGAGCATGACCTGGAATTCCTAGGGGCGATGGTGGGCCGCGCCGTGATACTGCGCGGCAGTGAGAAGGCCTGCGTAATAGACCTGACGCTGACTCTTTATGAGTTCCGGGATCAGTTGATCGGCCGGAAGACTGCCGAGAGAACGGTATTCAGGCGGGACGATGATGTAGAAGCTGCGCACTGGAGAGGCAATTTCTCCCCGCTTCGCAAGCCGGTTGAGGGCAAGCTTTGTGGCGGTGGCGGAGACGCCGAGGGCTGCCTGGGCGTCTCTGGAGGCAAAAGTGCAGCGTCCGCCGGCAGCGAGCCTCGCTATATACTCCTTTAGACTCAAAGGTCTGGTTTCTGTTTTCACTTGCTCAAAGTATTATTTTTCGATTCTTTCAGCAAGTAGATCAGGAGGATTTGGCTTGCACGATGCAGGACAACCCTCGAAATGCCGGCCTTTCTCCCGTCTTCCCCGATTGGACCGCGTGCGGAACCACGGGCGATGAACCGTCGTCGGAAATTCCCGATCCAGGCACTCTCTCAGGGATTGCAGTAGGGACATTGCCCGGGCTCCGCGTACTCCCGTCCATCGGCCCGCGGTTTGGCTTCGAGGTAGCGGCAACGCGCGCAGCCAAAGATCTCCTGCTGGATCACTTCCGTCGGCGCATGACAGGCCTCGCAAGGCAGGCCGGGTTCCGACTGGATCCTACCCCAGCCCGGGATACCACAGGAGGGGCAGCTCGACGCCAAACGCCGCGCAAGCCGGCATGCCGTGTGCCGGATGATTTTCCGGCGCGTCGGATTGACATGGGCCCGCATATCGGTTCCCACGTAAGCCAATCCGTCCGACGAGGCTGCAGAGCAGCGCTTTACTGCCTCTTCCAGCGTGTCTATATCCATCACTCCCTTGAATACCCATCCTTGCCGGAGACCGTCATTCGGCCGGACAACCAGTGCATGCGAGGGGAAATCCGCCTGACGAAGGAAACACTCCAGATCACCGAGCGACTGTGCCGACTGGTACCCGTAGTTGGTCACTCCGCTGAGGCAGCTTTCGACCACGATGATGTCGAGTTCGTCATCGATGAACACGAGCATCTCATGATCGGAGGGGACGAACCAAGAGATTGCGGGATGCGGACCGAAACTTCCCTCATTGGCCAGGCCCAGTGGCAGGCCACTCGATTTCATGCCGAGCCGCGCCTTGCGGATGGCGATCTCGCGAGGCGTCCCGACCCGCTCGATTTCTCCCGTGAAGGTTCCGAGCAGATCGGTGTCGATCTTCTTTTCGACCGTGATCGCAAGTCCCAGTGCCACCCTCAAGGGACGCGCGATTGCACGCTCCTTTCCGTGCTTCGTGGTGAGTGCGGCAATCCGATCCCGGTACGGATTCCTCGCCTCCTTCATCCGCGTGCAATCTCAATGGGGCCAACGTTCAGTTTGTGCAGTTGGGCTCTTATCTCGGCCAGAAGAGTAGGCTCCTCCTCCCTTGGATACGCCGGGAGGTTGGAAAACGCCAGGCTCACCGAACGGAACAAGCGCAGGGCAGCCGAGGATCGATCCGCCGCAGGGGGGGCCGCCGTGTAATACCAGGGAGAGAGATTGAGTTCACAGGATGGATCGGCTGCTTGATTGACCAAGAACCCGACCAGCTCTTGTAACGCGGCAATCGCCACCGGACCCTCCCAACCGTCGAGCGGATGGCGAGCGTCCGCCTCCGCATGCAAGACGACTGCAAACCAGTCGACCGGTGCCTCCAGAGACGGATCTGCCCGTGCGGGAAGGATTTCATAGAAGACCTGGATCTGACGCAGGGTCTCCCGGAGCTTTTGCAATTCGGCCGGAGTGACGTTCGAAGACATGGATCCTCCTGGTTCGGCAGTTCTCAATGACCGCCGGTCATGACACTTTCCAGCGAAATCCGTTATTGCCCCTGACCGAGAGAGAAACCCGGCTCACCGTCAAAGGTATAGAGGTGCTCCGTCTTGATGAAGTCCAAGCCCGCCTCCTGGATTTTGTTCAACAGGGAGACCACGTCTCCGTGACCTGCCTCCACTCCTTCGAGAGCCATGAATCG
>JAKARN010000116.1 GCA_021828425.1 Pseudomonadota bacterium
ATGAAACCTTCCATGATGAGGAACGCAGCGAAGTAGCCGGCTTGGCGGTAGTCGATGATCCGCCAGCCGGCGAGAATCACGAGGACCGTACTGAAAGTCGTGAGGACCAAGAACGGCAGCGAGATTCCATCGATCCCCAGATGGTAGTTGGCATGCAGGAACGGGATCCAGGGCACCCGCTCAACAAATTGCATGGCTACCGTCCGGTCCTCAAAGTGGAACCCAACCCAGAGGCTGAGCGCGAAAGTCAGCAAAGAAACGGTCAGCGCAAAGCTGCGTCTCAGGATCGGGTTTTTCCAGCCGGGCAAAAGCAGGAGCACCCCCCCCAGCACCGGGATCCAGATC
Source organism: Pseudomonadota bacterium (assembly GCA_021828425.1). Next base: position 346 of record JAKARN010000116.1, read on the forward strand.
AGGAAGCTGAGCCAAGGTCCGTGCGTCATCCCAAAATCCCCCCCGGAGAGCGGATGAGGGCCCAGAACACCAAAACGACGAGGGCGGCCACCAGGGTGAAGGCGTACTGGTAAAGAAGTCCGGTCTGTAACCGCCTCACCCATGATCCGATGCGTCCCACCCCATGGGCGGTTCCATTGACCGCAAGACCGTCAATGGCCTGTTCATCCCCATGCCGCCAAAGGAACCGGCCCATCCCCGGTGAGACCCGGGTTCCGAACCAGAGGTAAAGCCGGTCAAATCCATAACCCGCGAGGAGGATCCGGTAGAGAGAAGCCAGACGGTCGGCGACCGCGGCGGGCCAGCGGGGTCGCAGGAGATAGCCATAGGCGGCAACCCCGATGCCGGCCAGCATGAGATAAAAAGTGGGAGAGGTGAAGGCGCCGAGAAAGAACTGCCAGGCACTCTCCGTCCGGAAGGAAGCCAGTGCCCGGTTACCTGCGACATTGGCCAGCACCCCACCCCAATAGCCACCGCCCAGCAGCGGATGGAACAGGATCCAACCGGCCCCGAGGGAGGGAATGGCCAGGAGGATGAGCGGCAGGGTCACGACCCACGGGCTCTCATGAAGATGTTCACGGGTCTTTGCATCCATGCGCTCCTCCCCGTGAAAGACCATGAAAAACATGCGGAAGGTGTAAAGGGCGGTGACGAATACGCTGAGAACCAGAAGGAGGTAGGCCACCCCGGCGCCGGGAATGCGCGAATGCCCGACTGCCTCGATCAGGGCATCTTTCGAAAAATATCCCGCAAAACCCGGGAAGGCCACGAGAGCCAGGGAACCGACCAGGAAGGTGATATAGGTGATGGGCATATACCGGCGAAGCCCCCCCATCTTGCGCATGTCCTGCTCATGATGCATGCCCAGGATCACGGAGCCGGCTGCCAGGAAGAGAAGCGCCTTGAAGAAGGCGTGGGTCACCAGATGAAAGATACCGGCCGCAAAAGCCGAGGCACCGAGGGCTGCGGTCATGTAACCCAACTGGGAGAGGGTCGAGTAGGCAATCACCCGCTTGATGTCCGTCGCGACAATGCCCAAAAGTCCCATGAACAGGGCCGAGAGTGAACCAATCACGAGAATGACGCTCAGCGCACCCGGAGCCTCGACGTAGAACGGGGACAGACGGGCCACCATAAAAATCCCGGCGGTGACCATGGTGGCTGCATGGATGAGGGCGGAAATCGGCGTGGGACCTTCCATGGAGTCCGGCAACCAGACATGGAGCGGGATCTGGGCGGACTTCGCCATGGCTCCCACGAACAAGAGGACCCCCATCAGGTCGAGAACCGGGAGGTGGAGACCGAGGCCCAGGCCGATGGTTCTCCCGACCAGCTTGGGAGCCCAAGCGAACAGGGTGGAATAGCTGAGTGAGCCGGTCTCATGAAGCAGGAGGGCAATGCCCAGGACAAAGCCGCAGTCACCCACCCGGTTGACCAGAAAGGCCTTGAGGGCCGCAGCCGAGGCCGAGGGTTTTTCAAACCAGAACCCGATCAGGAGGTAGGAAACGAGTCCCACACCTTCCCAGCCGATAAAAAGCTGCAGAAAGTTGTTGGCCGTGACAAGCAGCAGCATGGCAAAAGTAAAAAGCGAGATATAGCTGAAAAAGCGGATCTCCCCGGGGTCACCCCTCATGTAACCGATGCTATAGACATGAACGGCGAACGACACAAAGGTCACAACCGAAATCATGAGGGCACTCAGGGGGTCGATCAAAAACCCGATCGGGAAGCGGACCCCGCCACTCACCATCCACGTGTAGAGCACACGATCCAGTCGCGCACCCCCGATCACCCGCTCCAGAAGGAAAAGGGATAACACCCACGACACACCGACTGCGGCTACCGTCAATGCATGTGTCAGCCGGCGGCCAATCCTTCGCCCCGCCAAGCCCGTGAGTGCGGCGGCCGCAAGCGGCAGTAGAACAATCGTGAGTACGAGCCCCATCATCATCTAGCCCTTGAGCTGGTCCAGATCCTGGACGTTGATACTCCGGCGGTGCCGGAAAACCACGACGAGCAGCGCCAATCCGATCGCGGACTCCGCAGCCGCCACGGTCAGCACGAAGAAGACGAAAATCTGGCCGGTCCGGTTCTCGAGGTAGCGGGAAAACGCCACAAAATTGATATTGACCGCCAATAACATCAACTCCACACACATCAACAGCACGACCAGGTTCTTGCGGTTGATGAACAGGCCCATCACTGCAATGGCAAACAGAAGGGCCCCGAGAATGAGATAGTCGGTGAGTGTGATCATGACGAGGGACGCCGACCGGAGGGAAGGGAAACCAGACGGATCCGGTCCCGAGCCCGCACCAGAACCTGCTGGGCCGGATTCTGGCTCCGGATCCCGGGGCGGCGGCGCAGGGTCAAGAGAATCGCGGCAATCAGGCCGACCAGAAGAATCATGCCGGCCAGTTCAAAGGGGTAAAGGTCATGGCGATAGAGCGTGGTTCCGAGTGCCCGGGTGTTGTTATGCGTGGCCGCAACCCGGGGCAGGTGTCCCAAGGCGTGGAAACCCAGGGCATGGGCCCAGAACACATAAGCCAGTTCAAAGACAAGCAGGCAGGCGATCACCGCCCCGAGCGGGGCATGACGGACAAAACCCTCACGGAGCTTCGCCACCTCGACATCCAGCATCATGACCACGAACAGCAAAAGCACAAGGACGGCGCCGACGTAGATCAGGATCAGGACCAAGCCCAGAAACTCGGCCCCCGACAGGATCCAGAGGACAGCGGTGTTGAAAAAGCAGAGCACGAGAAACAGGGCGGCGTGGACCGGGTGCCTGGCCGTGATGACGCGCAAGGCGGCAATGACGAGCACCGCCCCAAAAAACCAGAACACCGTCTCTTGCAGCCAAGCGGAAGGACTCATGGCTTCCCCCTACCGATAAACCGCGTCCTGCTCGCGGTCACGGGCGATCTGGGCCTCGAACTTGTCCCCGATCGCCAGCAGTTTTTCCTTGGTCATGATCTGCTGGCCCCGGGCCTCAAAATGGAATTCGTAAATCCGGGTCTCGACAATCGAATCGACAGGGCACGCCTCCTCACAGAATCCGCAATAAATGCACTTGAAGAGGTCAATATCGTAGCGGGTCGTCCGCCGGGTTCCATCGGCACGACGTTCCGAATCGATCGTGATGGCCAAGGCGGGGCAGACTGCCTCGCAGAGCTTGCAGGCGATGCATCGTTCCTCGCCATTGGGGTACCGCCGAAGCGCATGGAGGCCCCGGAAGCGTGGCGACTGGGGCGTTTTTTCATCCGGGTAACGAAGCGTAAACTTGCGTGTAACGAACTCCCGGAAGGTCACACCCAGACCCGTCAACAGTTCGACCAGGAGAAAGCTTCTGAAAAAATGCCGGATCCGGTTCATCAGAGACCTCCCCGGAACCAGGGCCCCACCTGGCCCACGATCAGGAGTGATTCAACACCGAGCCAGACCAAGGTCAGCGGAATGAAGACTTTCCAGCCGAGCCGCATGATCTGGTCGTAGCGGTAGCGCGGGAAAGTCGCGCGGAGCCACAAGAAGACAAACAGCAGGACCGCGATTTTGGCCGCCAGCCAGGCGAGCCCGCTGGCGGCCAGCAACGGAACGCCGGTCCCGGCCAAGGGTGACGACCAGCCCCCGAGAAACAGGGTCGCAGCCAGAGCCGAGACCAAAATCATATTGGCGTACTCGGCGAGAAAGAACACGGCAAAGGTGGTGCCTGAATACTCCACGTGGAAACCGGCAACCAGCTCGGATTCGCCCTCGGCCACATCAAAAGGAGCACGATTCGTCTCAGCCACACCGGAGACGAAATACACGACAAAGAGTGGCAGGAGCGGGATGAAGTACCAGTGCCCGATGCCGCCAGACTGGTCCCGGACGATGGCCTCGAGGTTGAGGGTGCGGGCCGCCATGACCACACCAATCAGGGCAAAACCCATGGCAATCTCGTAGGAGACGATCTGGGCCGCTGATCGCATGGCTCCCAGAAGCGCATACTTGGAGTTCGACGCCCAGCCCGCGAGGATAATGCCGTAGACGCCGATTGAAGTCAGCGCCAGGATGTAAATCAGGCCGGCATTGAGATTGGCCAGCACGACGTGCGGGGCAAAAGGAATCACGGCCCAGGTGGCCAGCGCGGGCACGATGGCGAGAATGGGCGCAAGCACGAACAAGGTAACGCTCGAGCGTTCCGGAAAAACGATTTCCTTGAGCAGAAGTTTGAATACATCGGCAAAGGGCTGGAGCAACCCCCATTTGCCAACCCGGTTGGGTCCGAGCCTCAACTGCATGTATCCAATGATCTTGCGCTCGGCATACGTCAGGTAGGCCACCGACAGGATCACCACGACCGTAACCACAATGATGCCCACCAGGCGGGGCAGGAACCACGACAGGAGTCCGGTCAACCAGGGATTCATGTCGGAACTTCCGTTGAGATCGGGAAATCCAGTTCCAGTCTCCCCCAGTTCGGCCCCCAACCGACCGCACTCTCGGTTCCGGAATCCAGCCAGACGGCCCCTCGGGGCAGGCGGTTGCTCACGGCCACCGTCAGCACGGGAGCATCGGGCCTTCCGGCCGGCCGCACCGGGGCTCCCGGCTGAATGCCCTGCTCCCGTGCGTCATCCGGATGCATGAACAGCGTACGCGAGAGACGGGCCAGCGGGGTTTGCTGGAGCGGGGCCGACCGGCGAACGTAGGGATCGGTTCCGTAAACGGCCCTGCGTCCCATCCGGTACGGAAAGCGCACAACCCGGGGTCCGGTTTGGCCTTCGAGTTCAGGAACGCCAGCTTTGGCCCCACTCACCGGATGGTTCCCGCGGGCTCTCATTTCCTCGAGAATTTCCTGTCGCCGCTCGTAGTGGAAACCGGAAAGTCCAAGCCGTTGCCCCAGCACCGCGAGGATTTTCCATCCGGTCCGGGCCTCTCCCCAAGGCGGGACCATGGCTTCGAAACCCTGTTCCTCGCCGGCGAGATCAACATAGGTTCCACCCGTCTCCGGAATCGCCGCAATGGGGAGGACCACCGATGCGTGGGCCGCGTGGGAAGGGGCCAGCCAACTGGCAAAAACCAGGAGTTCCGGCGCTTGGGCAATGGCCTCAACTGCCCGATCCCCATCCCAGAGATCGAATTCCGGCTCAACACCGAACAGGGAATAGAGCTTTTTGGGGTGGTCAAAGAGGCGGGGAAGCGGATCTCCTTGATCCGGCCAATACCGGGCGACCCGTTCCGCACCCAGTGCATTGGCTCAGATCG
>JAKARN010000117.1 GCA_021828425.1 Pseudomonadota bacterium
TTCCGATCTGCTGCTGGCGCTCATGATTTTCTCGGTTGCTCTGGTCGGATATTCCGGCGGCAATGCCTTCTACAACTCGCTCCTTCCGCATCGTTGCCGCCCACAAGAGATGGATCAGGTCTCCTGCACCGGATATGCCGCCGGCTATCTCGGAGGCGGTTTGCTGTTTGCCGGAAATATTTTCGTGGTGAGTCACCCTGTGTTTTTTGGCTTGGCGAACCGTCTTGAGGCCCTGCGTTTCGTTTTTGCGGATGTGGCTGTCTGGTGGACCCTGTTTGCCCTGCCTCTGCTGATCGACAGACGACGATCCTCGAGTCGGCCCCGGACCCGTGGCTCGAGGCTCATTCAGGATGGCTGGAACCAATTTCGCGCCACGTTCCGGGAGGTTCGGAAACTGCGACAGGTCTCGGTTTTCCTCTTGGCTTACTGGTGTTACATCGATGGTATCAATACCATCATCCGGATGGCGGTGAGTTATGGGTTGAGTCTGGGATTTCCCTCCTCGAGCCTCATCGTCGCGATCCTTCTGACCCAGGCGGTGGCCTTTCCCGCGACATTCGGATTTGCCTGGATCGGGCGGCGCACCTCGGCACTCCGTGCGCTGTCCTGGGGTATCGGGATTTATGTCCTGGCTACCCTGGCGGCGGTGTTCATGACCAACGTGATTGAGTTTTATGCCTTGGCAGGCGTGATCGGGCTCGTTCAGGGAGGGACTCAGGCGCTGTCCCGATCCCTCTATGCCAGGCTCATCCCGAGGGAAAAATCGGCTGAGTTTTTCGGCTTTTATGGTACGGTCGGGAAGTTTTCAGCCATTCTCGGCCCCCTGCTCGTGGCGCTCACGGAACGCTGGAGCGGCAACGCCCGGGTGGCCATCGGCAGCATTGTGGTGCTTTTCGTGGTGGGAGCCTATTTCCTGCACCAGGTTGACTGGCGCGAAGGTGAGGCCCTGGCGGGCACGCTCTAGGGGTGGCGTGGATTGTGACGGAGAGGGACCGGATTGGCGAGAATCACTTCACGTGCCCCGTTTTCGCGGAGGACATAGCGGGTCCAGCGGAGATGCATCACCGCGATGCCGTGACCCCAATAGGACGCGGGATAAGCCGGATACCGGCAGACCACGCCGGCGGGGGGTGGCTGACCTCGTCGCAACGGGACAATATGCCAATCCATGATGAGTTCCGTGGGCAGGCTTCCCGGGGATCGGCTGTTGAATCGCGTGTGTCGAAGGACGCGGATCAAGGACAGGGTCGCATCCACAAGGGCCGGAGGGCGACCATAGCGGGCGATGGCGAGACGAGTCGGCGGGATATGCCGTTCCCCCTGGCGATCGACTGGCACCTGACCCAATCGATTGAGACGAACGACCACCGGGGTTGACAGGACGGGCAGCTCGTCAAGCGCGCGGGGAGGACACACGAAGTGGACGAGGCTGCCCCCTCTCCACAAGCGGCCGCGGAGCCGACTGGTAATCGACGGGAGGCGCTTGGCTTTGAGGCCATGGGTCGTGAGGGGGACTGCGATGCTGAGACCAAAGGCGAGCCGCCGCCGGATCATGTGCCATGCGTGCCAGTAGTGCCTGAGCCAGACCCCGCGGGTGAAGAGGAGATCTCCAATCGACCAACATTGAAGCGGGAGCATGCAGGGGCGGGCACGCGTCCGGACCGCGACGGCCTGCTCGGGTCCAAACGTGAGGCAGGAAGGAGCACGGCAGGTGGGGCGGAGCAGCAGGGCATTGGCCCCAAGCCGTCGCGCCTGCCGTTCCCAATGGAGGAGCAGGGCCCGTTCCGTGGCCATGCCCTGAACGCGACTGAGATAGCCTTTTTCGCCGAGTGTTCCCAGTCGCTGGGAGTGAAGTGGCGGGAGCAGCAGAATCGGTAATGATCTTCGCGCCAAGGCCGGCAGGCTGGCCAGCGTCACGGCCAGTCCGCAGAGGATAGCGACCGATCGGGACGGGTTCACGTCGCCTCCCTTTCCGCACTGGAAAGCTGTTCCGATTGGTGGGAAGCTACCACAAAAAAAGGTGCACTGTGCTGGGTTGGCTCACCCAGGAGAGGGCCATGGGTTCCCGTCGTTTGTGCATGCCGGGGGTCCGGTTTTTGGGCTCGCATCCCAATAAATAATTTTGAGTATTGGGTCTACATATCCTCTGCGGACGACTTCTTTTTTACCCTGACGGGACCTGAACCGGGGTCGTAGCGGGAAGCCGCTTCGGCAAAGCGCCGGACCTCCTCGGGGGGCGGGTCGTTTTGGTAGTGGAGATCGGAATAACGCTGGGCGAGGGCAAGAAAGCCTTGTCTTTTGTCCGCGATGAGCTGGTCGCTCATCCGGAGTGCGAAGGCCATGGGGGGTTCCCAGGCTCTGGGTATCCCCCAGGGTCGTATTCTCCTGAGGAGCTTTCTCCAGGCCTTCTCCTCAATCCGGCGGGACCGACGCGCACGGTCTGGCCAACGGAGACGGTTCATGAAGAAAGAAAGGCTGAGTGCGACCAGGATGAATCCCAGCCACTCGGCAGTCTGCGCCAGGCCGAATCCCACCTCGTGCAGGAGACGTGCCTGGAGGCGGGGACCGTATCCCAAAACCCAACGATCCCAGAGCGCATCAAAAGCATCCCAGCTGGTCTGCAGGTGGAGCCAGAGCCCCTGGTCGGGAAGTTCCAGTCCGGCCAGGCGCAGATGTCCCGACAGGACCGCCCGTGCACCGGGACTGACCCGGTTGGCCGCGATGGCTTGGGTGGGATCCACCCGCATCCAGCCCCGACCGTGGATCCAGACTTCATCCCAGGCGTGTGCGTCCGATTCCCGGATCACGTAAAAGCCGCCGATGGAGTTGTAATGGCCGCCCACAAAGCCCGTCACGACGCGGGCCGGAATGCCGGCTGCGCGCATCAGGAAAGCAAAAGCGGAGGCGTAGTGCTGGCAGAATCCGCGCCGGGTCTGGAAAAGAAAATCATCAATTGAGTTGATCTTTGTGAGGAGGGGCGGATGCAAGGTGTAGTAGAACGGCTGGTTGTGAAAATAAGACAGGGCCCGGGCGATGATGGAGCGGGGGTGGGGGTTCTCTTTCCGCCAATGGATGGCGAGCGCTCGGCTTCGGGGATCGGCTCCGATCGGCAGGGCCAGGTCGCGCAGGCGGGTCATCTCGGGCAGGTGTTCCATACGCAGGTCGGGATAGGAAATGGCCTCGTAACGGGTCAGGCGGCGGACCGGAAAAGGACTTCTCAGTTCGAAGAGCGAGTCGAGACGGGCACCGATGGACCAGTCCACAGGGAAGTCGAGTGCGTAGAGCGCCCGCGTTTCTGTCGGCTCCAGGGTGATCCGGTAGCGATAGGCTGCTCCGGAAAGTCGGGTGGTTCGGGGCGGGGGGAGGTGGGCGGTCCGTCCGGGCAGCCAGGTGGTTCCGGTGAAGCGGTTGAATACCGGACCACGGAAATAGCGATCGACCCGCGGGGGTCGCGGACCCAGGTACCGGATCCTGAAAACGATCTGGTGAGAGAGCACAATCCGGTTCAGGGAACCGGGATCGAGATGGCGCGGAAGCCCGAGCGGGTGGGTTGAGGTGGGTCCGAGTCCCCAGAGTGGGCCTGAAATCCGGGGAAAGACGAAAAAGAGGATGAGCGCGGTGGGCAGGGCCCGGATCAGCCAACCCAAGGCCTCGCGCCAGGCGGACCAGGGACCGCCTTTCTCACGCCCGGATTCGAGGCGGAGCCAGAGGGCCGTAAGGAGCAGTGTGATGACGGCGAGATAAAGGACGAGGAGCGGCGCTTGACTCAGGAAGAGATCAGCACCGATTTCAAAGTATCCGATCAGCACGAGGATCCGGAGATCCCGCAGCGAAGTGCTCTCGAAGGCTTTGAGTGCGGCCATGAGCAGGAGCAGGGCCGAGCCTGGAAGAGCTCCGTTCAACCCGTGGAAGGTGATCAGAACGAAGGCCAGGCCAACCCCGATCAGGAGGAGACGGATCCAGAGCGACGGCCGCTGCCCGGGCCATGGCCGGCGGAGACGGGCGATCAGCATCAGGCCAGCGGCTCCAACCATCCAGGCGGGGAGCTCGCGGAACAGGGGAAGCCAGACGAGTGCGAGGGTGATGAAAAGTCCGGGCACGGGTGAGCCGGCGGCGGGAAGGCCATGGGCGGCTGGTCCGGGTCGCGTCCCTCTCATGGGGGAGGTTCCGGGTAGAGGGCGAGAGCCGTGAGACAGCGTTGGTGATGGCCGGGGTTGCACTGCGGCGGCTCATGCAGGTTGGGCAATACCAGGCCGTAAGGGCAGGACGCTGCCTCAAGTTCCATGATCCACCGGGTGAGGTGCGACAAGCGCTCCTCCAAGCGCCCCGGGGTCTCGTGCCAGTTGAGAATCCGGGTTTCGATCGGGGGAGACTCGAAGCGTTTCGTGAGAAGTCCGCTTCCCCGCGCATAGGCCGGCCAGTGAATGTGGCGGAGGGTGTCTCCGGGCCGGTATCGCCGCAACCCCTGGAAGTCCTCGACATCGGGATGTTCGGCGCGTCTCGACCCGGATCCGGCGGATGGAGGGGGAAGGGGCAGAGCGGGATTGGCCGGGGCGGGATAGATGATTGCCGGTGGCAGGGGGGGAAGCCGGGTCCAGGCGACGAACAGTCCGAAGGGACGGCGCGACTCGAGCCGGAGGCTCGGCGGGGTAAACCAGCCTCGCACCCGGGTTGGTACCGACAGGGTGAGAACCACCGAACCCTGGGCTGGCAACTCGATTGTGTGACCCGTTTCGTTCGGGTGAAAAGCCCGCAACACGAGACCCAGACGGGGCAGAGACGAGGGGTTTTCGAGATGGATGGCAAGGTGCAGGCTCTCGCCGGCGAAGACGGGGGTGGGCGTTTCCGGATGGATGACGAGTCCAACCAGGTTGCCATGGACACGCGACATGCTGAGCAGGGCGGTGCTGGCCAGGAGAAAGGCCAGGAAGAAGGCCATGTTGTTGTTGTAGTTCATGGCGCCGAGAAACAATGCGGCCAGCATGAGTGCGAAGGCCAGGCCGAAGGGAGTCGGCAGGATGTAGGTTTTTCGGTAATGGACCGTCTGGCGGGAGGTCCCCACGGAGCCCGTCGGAAACCGGCCTGCATCCGGTTCCTCCTGACCCCGTCGGATGCGTGGGATGGGCATGCCCCCTCCTCAGGGAACGGGGACCGTCCGCAGGAAGGATTCGATGGATTCGTGCCGGTCTGTCGTGGTCCGTCCCGGTTCCAGCCGGTGGGCGGCGACCGCAGGGAAAACGGCCTGGAGGTCATCCGGCCAGATGCTGGTGTGACCGGAGAGCCAGGCGTGGGCCTTGGCTGCGGAGAGGAGGGCCAAGCCCGCGCGCGGGGAGAGACCCCAGTCGAACTGACCGGATTCACGGCTTCGGATGACGAGTTGTCCAAGGTAGGCGATCACGGAATCGGCGACGGGCATTGCCTTGATCTCGACCTGCAAGTTCAGAACCTCGTTCGCATCGAGGATCGGTTCGAGCTGGCTCAGGTGCTGTTCCGGATCCAGCCCCTGCCAGAGCCGGGCTTCGGATTCGGGGTCGGGGTAGCCGAGCGTAAGGCACATGAGGAAGCGGTCCAGCTGCGATTCGGGTAATGGATAGGTTCCGGTCTGCTGCAACGGGTTCTCCAGATCG
>JAKARN010000118.1 GCA_021828425.1 Pseudomonadota bacterium
GGCCCGGACTCCAGTAGACGGATGGCTCGGCCACAAGCAGATGGTTCACGACAAAGGGCAGCATGGACCGGTCAAGCAGGGTGATGCCGATGAACACCACGATCAACGTGGGTTCGGCGAGAATCCCAAGCATCGCTTCTCGGCTCGAGCCCAGCCCCCCGTACGGATGGCTACTGTCCAGGCCCGCGAGCCCGATGAAGAAGCCGGCCAAGGCCAGGATGAGCCCGCCCCCCAATATGTCGCCCATATCCGAAAATGGCAGGGGATAGTTGGTGAGTACGGGAATTAGGAGAGGGACCGTGAGTACGGCCGTGAATGCCACGATTGGGGCAATCCAGAAGATAAACGAGGCGGTTTCCGGAACAAGCTGTTCCTTGTGGAACAGCTTGTAAAGATCCCGGTAGGGTTGAAGGATCGGCGGTCCTTTCCCACGGGCGATTTTCTCGCGGCAGGTCACAATGAATCCGTGGAGGAGAGGCGCCAAGCACAGCACGGCCAACACCTGGCAAACCTGCTGGAAAACGGCGTCGCCTGTCATGATCCCGCGCATGCTCCGAGGGGTACCCTCAAATGCTTGGATTCACACAGGAGTTATTAGCCCGATGGCGTTTTTTTCGGCGAACTCCATCACCGTCAGGAATATTTTAGGATGCGGATCCCTCATCGTCAAGATCCATTAGGCTTTCTTGATTTATCCAAGGGACATTCCCCCCCAAGCCAGGGGGGGGTGCCCGGGTCCTTCCAGAGGAAGATTCAGGAAAGGACTCTGTATGACCTGACAGACTTCGAGGTGACGCCCCATGACGTCGGCTGCTCCTCCTGGTCCGTAATCAGCGTGATCGAAACATCAAATCCTTTCAAATCCCTGAACCGTTGGAGGAAACGCAGAGGGTTTCAGCTTCAGTAAGCGGGTCCCGGACCCCGGGCCGGCAGATTGAGACGGATGAGGAGCGTCGTCACGCGGTGCCGTGATAGAAGTTTCCTCAGGGCATTGAGGCGATTCAGGCGATCAATGGGGCCGATCTGGACGCGATCCCAGCGTTCTCCGTTGCTGATCCGGACCGGGTTGATCTGCGCCACAATCCCCCACAAGGCAAGCTTAGCCTTGAGCTGGTTGGCTCTCTGCCAGTGGCGAAAGGATCCAACCTGGATCAGGTAGCGCCCGGGATGGACGATGGGATGGCGCCCATGATCTGTGCGTGCACTGCGTTCTTCTTCCGGCAGGACGATCTCAAAACGCCTTTTGAGCTGCGTATAGAAGGAAAAGGTCTTTTCGGCCCGTTTTACGGTCGCCGGTGTGGGCTCGGGATGCGCTTGAACCACACGGGGAATGGCCGTCCGGTGCTCCAGTCGTTCCGCAGTCCTGAGCGAACGCCGGATGACGGGCACAACGACGAGTGCAACAATGATCAGAAACAGAAACAGACTCACCCAGCCCCAGGGGCGAAAGCCTCGCGGTTTGCGTTCCCGCAAACTGCTCCGGACCCGCTGCTGGCGGTTCACAGGCCTCCGGCGTGGCGCCACCACTCTACATCCTCACGGGCGCCGACACACCCAAGAGTGACAGACCATCCGCCAGCACCAGTCGAGTGGCACGGCATAGACTGAGACGGGCATTCCGTAACGACGCATCGTCGACCAGGAGAGGAACTCCGTTGTAATACCCGTGAAAGGCTGCCGCCAACTCACGCAAGTACTGGGCCAAAAGGTGGGGAGCACGTGCCAGGACAGCCTGCTCGAGCGTCTCCGGATACCGGGCAAGATTCACGAGAAGTACGCGTTCCAGGGGATGGACAAGCTTCGAGAAAGACTGCCGGTCTTCCGGATCGTAGACAAGCCCCCGTTCCTCGCATTCCCGCCATAGACTCGCCACACGGGCATGGGCATACTGGACGTAGTACACCGGGTTTTCCTGGGACTGCCGCTTGGCAAGATCAAGGTCGAAATCGAGGTGCTGGGCTTCCGAGCGCAGCACGTAAAAGAAGCGGGCCGCATCCCGCCCGACCTCAGTCACGAGTTCGGAAAGCGCAATGAAAGATCCGGAGCGGGTTGACATTTGAACCTTCCGTCCACCCCGGATGAGGACAGCAAATTGGATGAGGATGACTTCGAGGCGTGAGGGATCCTCGCCCAGGGCTTCAATTCCGGCCCGGATACGCGGGGCATAACCGTGATGATCCGCACCCAGCACATCAATGATCCGGTGGTACCCCCGTGTCAGCTTGTCCCGGTGGTAGGCCAGATCAGGCGAGAAATAGGTATATTCCCCGTTCGCCCTCACGAGAACGCGATCCTTCTCGTCTCCATGGGCACTGGCACGAAACCAGAGTGCTCCTTCGGATCGGTACGTTTCCCCGCTCCGATTGAGGATTGCCACCGTCTCTTTCACCCAACCCGAATCATAGAGGGAACGCTCGGAGAACCATCGATCATGACGCACCCCGAAATCGCTCAGATCCTTTTGGATCCGCTCACTCATGCGGTCAAGTGCAAAATCGTAGAGCGCAGCATAACGTGTCGGGCCGAGCATCTTCTTCATCGCAGCCACACGGGCATCGATGTGCAGGTCCGCCGCATTCTCGGGCTCAGTTCCATCCGGAGGCAGTTCCTGCAAGGAAGTCTCGGGCTCTTCATACCGATCACCAGCAACCGCCGCGAGCTCACGTGCCAACTCCAGAACGTAATCACCCCGGTAACCCGCATGTGGGAAAGCTTGTGATGGGCAGCCACGGTGCTCGAGGTAGCGCAACCAAACACTCAGAGCAAGGATCGACATCTGGCGTCCAGCATCATTCACGTAGTATTCCCGCTCGACCGTGTACCCCACCGCCTCAAGCAGGTTAGAGAGGGAGTCTCCGTAAGCCGCACCCCGTCCATGGCCGATGTGAAGGGGACCGTTGGGGTTAGCGGATACGAACTCAACCAAGATTCGGCCTCGCCCCGGAGCCCTGTGGCCGTAAGGCAGGGAAGCATCGAGCGCGCGGATCAACCCCCGGATGAGTTCTGAGTGGTCGAGGTAAAAATTAATGAAGCCGGGAGGAACGACTTCGATACGCCCGATTGCTGGATGGGCAGGGAGATGATCTGCCAGGGTCTGGGCCACCTCAAGAGGGGTGCATCCGAAACGTTTGCCAAGCCGAAGTGAGACGTGACAGGCATAGTCTCCGTGGCTGGCCTCGCGGGGCCGCTCGATCAGGGATTCGGGTGGGGCTTCCCAGCCCAGTGACGCAAAGGCCTCACGGCACCAGGCATCAAGGGTATTTTTCACATTTCAAACTCGATCTGAATGAAAAATATTGTAACCAAAGCTCCCCGCAGTTGGTCGTTTCAGCCGAGGTCATATGGATCGACATCGAGATGAAAGCGCAAGGTACGGGGTATCCGCAGGTTGAGGAGCTGACCGCAGGCCCGTTGCAGGGAGGCCCGGCTCTCCCCCCGGATGAGGAGCTGGAAACGCCAGCGACCCGCCTGTTTGGCCCGTAAGGCGGGGGCCGGACCCCAAACGACCCAGTCTCCCCCTCCGGCTTGAGCTGCCAATCTGCGCCCTGCGTCCTCGAGAAACCCCCGTGCCCGCTCACGGTCCGATGATTCGGCCGTAGCCAGAACCAAGTGGCCATACGGTGGCCAGCCGGCGGCTCGCCGTTCGTCGAGCAGGCGACGGGCAAAAGCCGCATAGGAACCTGCCAGAAGATCTTGGAAAAGCGGGTGTTCCGGATGGCGGGTCTGCAGCAACACGGATCCGGGACGTGTTCCACGTCCTGCCCGGCCGGCAACCTGCACGAGCCTCTGCCCGAGCCGTTCGGGTGCCCTGAAATCGGCACTGAAAAGGCCTTGGTCAGCATCCACAACGATGACTAGGGTAACTCCATGGAAGTCGTGCCCCTTGGTCACCATCTGTGTCCCGACCAAGATCCGAGCCCGGCGTTCGCGGACCGAGGACAGGATCGTCTCGAGTACCTCCTTCCGGCTCACCCGGTCCCGGTCCAAGCGGACAACTCCCACATCCGGGAATCGTTCTGACAAAACAGCCTCGATCCTTTCGGTCCCGGTGCCCCGCGGCAGAAGACTCTCCCCGCAGTGAGGACAAATCCCCGGCAGACGTTCGTTTCCACCACAGCGGTGACAGAGGAGTTGATCCGGCGTGCGGTGTACTGTGAAGGATGCAGCACACTCCGGACATTCGGCAACCCATCCGCAAGCGGGACAAACCAGATGGCGGGCAAACCCCCGGCGGTCGAGATAAACCAGAACCTGCCCGTCAGCCTCGAGGTGTGCCGCCATCCGGACTAGTGTGCTTGCCGCCAACCCCCCGGTGAGGGACTGGCCCCGGATGTCCACCAGTATCGATTCCGGAATCTGCCCTGTGCCTGCCCGCTCCGGCAACCGGATGACCTGATACCGACCACTCTCGACATTGGCCAAGGTCTCGAGGCTTGGGGTTGCGGATCCGAGGATGATCGGAACATCGAGCTGCCGGGCCCGCCAGACAGCAAGGTCACGCGCAGAGTAGCGGAATCCCTCCTGTTGCTTGAACGAGGTGTCATGCTCCTCGTCAATCACGATAAGACCCGGATTTATCAGGGGCAAAAACAACGCCGACCGGGTCCCCACCACACAGTAGGGCTGTGGGCGACGGGCGATCTGCCAGGTGCGATCGCGCTCGGCGCTGGAACGTTCCGAATGGTAGACCAAGGGTGGAGCACCAAGGATCCGCGCCGCCTCATGGGTCAACTGGGGGGTGAGCGCGATTTCGGGGACCAGAATGAGGCTCGATTGGCCCCGCGCAAGACACCGACGTGCAACTTCAAGATAGACCCGCGTTTTGCCACTCCCGGTGACCCCCTCGAGAAGCACGCAGCGAAAATGTTCCGGACCGTCGGACAAGGCTCCAACTGCTGCCAGCTGGGCAGGGTTAAGAACCTCTGGCGGTGTTTCCAGGATTTTTCCGGTCGAAACTTTCTGCCTTGCCATCTCGTGGGAAATCCCGTCCATCTCAACCCTGAGCACGAGGCCACGACGGTGGAGCGTACGAAGAAGGCGACGAGACGATGCCGGGAAAGAACGGTCCTCACAGCCCTCTGGTGATCCCCTGAGCTGATCAAGCAGATGCCGACTCGTGGTTCCAAGGCGATGCAACCGGTCCTCCGAAACGGGTCCGGTCGTCCGCCAGACAATCCTAGACTTGTGGCCGGAGTGCTGCAGGCTCTTGAGCGCAGGAGGCAGCACGCTTTGGAAAGCAAGCCCGGGGGCGATCTGGTAGTAACGGCTGGCCCAGAAGATGAACTCACAAAGATCTGGCGTGAGTTCATGGCCAAGAACTTCCGTGACGGGCCGTAGCCGCCTCGTGGGGAGCAGGCTCGATGGCAGAATTTCCATCACGATTCCAGCGGCACTGCGCGGTCCTAGGGGCACACGGACGCGCACCCCGACAGAGGGATCTCCCAAGCCAGCTTCGGAGAGTGGCCAAAGATAATCCAAGAGGTTCAAATTTGGGCAAAAAACGGCGACCTTGACGACCTGGGTTGGGGTTTTATCCATGTCAACCCCCCCCCACCGGTTGCGTTAACCCAGTAGACCCCAGCATAAAATCGGTCACAGTCGACGATGGCAGCATTTAC
>JAKARN010000119.1:0-1793 GCA_021828425.1 Pseudomonadota bacterium
GATCTGTCTGTCCCTGTTTGCCCCTCCGCTCATCCTGAACGGAGTCGATCTCGGTCGCACCCGGCTGACCGGAACCGAGAGCCGGATCGAGGATTTCCTTCTGGCTGCAGGTCCTGCGCCCCTCCTGGCCCGGCTCGAAAGAAAGGCCCGGACGTGGCATCCTGCACTGGATGTCCGCATCGTGACCGCTCAGGAAACCCGTTCCCGAACCGAAGGGGCCATCGGGCGCGCCGAGCGTTTCCTCAATCTCACGATCACGGGAACGCTGCTTCTGGCATTCCTCGCCCTGTTGCTCAGTGCTTGGGATCAGGCCCGTCTCGAACGGCCGGAGGTTGCCCTGCTCCGGGCCTGGGGACTCAGGCGGGGACCCCTCCTCCGGTATCTGACCCGGCGTCGTCTTCGTCAAGTGGGAGTCGGGCTCAGTCTCGGTGCGGGGCTTGGCTTCGGGTTGTACCGGCTGATCGCCGCGCTGACCACCGTCCTTGATCCATCCGGGGGACTGGCACCCCATTCGCCTTGGCCGGGACTCGCCCGCAGCGTGGTGGTGGCTGGACTCCTGGCCCTTGCGAGTCTGGTCCCCTCCTGGCTTTGGATCCTCGAGACCTCCCCACTCGAGAACTTCCGTCCGGTATCCCCGACCCACTCCACCCCGGTCTGGCGCCGGGCTCTCTGGGCAGGATTCGCCCTGATCGTGTCCTATGGCGTCTGGACGATCCTGGGTGGGGGAGGGAGTCTTCGCTATACCGCAAGTGCCCTGGCCGTGCTTGTGGGAACCACTCTCATCGCCTTTCTCATGTTCTCCGGTCTTCGCCGTTTTGCGTTCCAGGGGCCGGCCGATCTCGGCTGGGTGATTGCAAGCCTCAATCGGCGCTCCGTGCTCCTTTCCTTCACGCTGGGATCCCTGACTCTCGTGGTCTGCCTCCTCACGTTTCTCCTGGGTGCCCGTACGAGCCTTTTTTCCGGCTACCAGGAGATGTTCAGTGCAAAAACGCCCAACTGGTTCCTCATCGGCATCGAGCCGGGTGAACAGTCGGGACTTGCCACAGCCCTGGCTCGCCATCATCTCCGTCCGGCGCCCTTTGCGCCGCTCTACATCGCGCGCTGGATTGCGCTCAATGGAAAGAAGCTGGATCCCTCCCGGATCACCAACCCCCGCGAACGCTTCTGGGCGCTTCATGACCAAAGCGTGAGTGCCGCGCCGGTCCTGCCGGTGGGAGATCGGATCGTGGCGGGACACTTCTGGAGGAATGACAGCAACCGGCACGAGGCATCCCTGGTTCGGGGGTTTGCCCGCGCGAGCGGAATCGCCTTGGGTGAGCGGCTGACCTACCGCATTGCGGGGCGAGAGTTTACCGTCCGGGTGACAAACTTCCGGCACGTGCGTTGGGATCGGATGACCCCCAACTTCTTCGTTGAAGTGACTCCGAATGCGGTGGTTGATCTTCCCCACACTGAAATTACCTCGCTCCGGGCACCCCCTGCGGCCCGAGGCTGGCTGGCCCGCCTGCCACGGCTCTTTCCGGGAGTGTCTACGATCGATCTTGACCAAATCATCCGTGAACTGGGACGGGTCCTGACCCAAGCCTCGGAAGCAGTCTCGGTCCTGCTCGCGACCACAGGGGTCGCAGCGTTGCTGCTCGCCTATCTGGTCGTGGCCGTGACGCGCGAGGAACGTGCCCGCGAACTGACCTTGTTTCGTACCTTGGGCGTTCGCCGGAGACGGATTCGGACCTGGCTCCTCCTTGAGTTTGGCCTGCTCGGGCTGATCTCGGGGATCTTGGGATCCGGCGCGG
>JAKARN010000119.1:1803-5565 GCA_021828425.1 Pseudomonadota bacterium
TCCACCCCGACTGGCAGGTTTTGGTCCTGGCCCCCGTTGTGACCACGGGATTCACGCTCGTGCTGGGTCTTCTTGCCATGGCCCCTGCCCTATGGCGAGCCCGCTCCCTCTACTGGCGTGCCTTGCGTGCCTTCCAGGAGCTCTAGTCCGGAAGCCCCGTTTCCCGGGCCCGGGCTGAGGGTCCTTGGCCCGGGAAGAGGGCTATTCATGGGGCGAACCTACTGGAAAAAGTAGTAGGTGACGCCGAGGGTGAACTGGTTTCCGTAGTTATTGGTGCCGACCGTGATGGCGGCATCCCCGCTCAGGTGCTTCAGGAAATAGTACTGTGCCTCACCGGTGACCGTGGCCGCTGAAGTGAAAGGACAGTCGGTGCAGCTGCCGAAAGTATTGATGCCGAGCAGACCGTCGATTTCGAGCCGCCGGACCGGGGGATGCCAGCGTACGCCGCCTGCAATCTCGAATCCGCTTGAGCTGTTGGAACCGCTGGCACAACCGAAGGGTCCGCAGACCGACACGTCAAACTCGTCATGGAGGAAAAGGGCCTCGGCGATGAAATCCAGAGGTTGCCGAGTTGGCAGCGGGGTATGGAATCCCACACCCAGGTCCAGGTTGTTGGCGCTCACTCCACCGCCGTAACCCAAGTATTCGTAGCCGGCGAGGAAGTTGAAATGGGAATTGAAGTTGTAGGAGCCATAAAGGTCCAGTCCGTTGCCGCTGGAACCACCATTCGGGGAATAGGATGCGAAGCCACCGCCGATGTAGGTGTATTGGAAACCCTGGGCCAAGCCCACTCCGGTTGAAAAAACCACGGCTGCCAAGGTCAATCCGGTAGCCAGAAGGGATCTGGTCAATGCCTTTTTCATGTTTACGGTTCCTCAAGGGAAGGTTATGGAGATGTTCTCGGGAGGAGGGCCGGTTTCCAAAGCTTTTGGCCCTGTTTTTCCCGCGGCAATGGTATTCGACTCGGGATTCTGCGTCAAGAATCCCGCCTCCGTTGTACCATGGAAACCGGGCGGAGGAAGGTCGTGCGTCCAGGCGTATTGTTGTTCGTGATAGTTGGTATGGGGCTTGGGGGCTTTCTCCCCTGCGCCTCTGCGCAGCCGATCGGGGCGGGACTCGATTTCCAAGACAGCCATGCGGTCTTCGATGTCGGAGGGAACCACTACGCCACCCATTACATCGAAACCGGACTGACCTTCCGTCAATGGCTGGTCCCTTCCCTCTTCAACCTGGGGTTGCGGGGCGGCTATCTCAGTGTGACCCAGGATCCCAATCCGGTTGTGAGCGGGGCCAATATCGGGGGGGAGTACATCGGGCTGGACGCCGGCTTCCGCTACAACTGGATTCCCCTGATCGGGTTCCGGGCCTATGCCAGTGAAACCTATCACCGGAGTTCGACGACCACGAAAATCGGTGTGGATCACATCAACTGGTACGGTTTCCACGCGCGAGCCGGTGCCGACCTCCAGATCGGGATCGTGGGCATTGGCGCCGGGGTTTTCTACCGCCGCGCCACCGGCCATGAGCCCATACCGGCATCACAGCCGGAATCGGTGGCCCTGTTCGAAAATGAAAGCGGACCATACGCCAGCGTGACCCTCTATCCGGCTGTCGGCGGCAGCGTGACGCTCTTGGGTGAGGGTGGGCGGTGGCACAGCTACCTCTTGACGTTCCGGTATGGCTTCTGAGACTCCCTCACCACCAACCCGGGCTACCGTGGGGCAGTCGACCACCTTCCTCCGCCTGGAAAACCGGCTGCGCCGCCAGGTCGGGCAGGCCATTGCCGACTACGCGATGATCCGGGCGGGCGACCGGGTCCTGGTCGCAGTCTCGGGAGGCAAGGATTCCTACACACTGCTCACTCTCCTCCGCCAGCTCCAGCGCCGTGCGCCGCTGGATTTCGTGCTCAGGGCCGTCCACTTGGACCAGAGACAGCCCGGGTTCCCGACCGACATCATCCGTCGCTACCTCGAGGAGGAGTCCATCCCCCATGACATCATTGCCCAGGACACTTACGGGGTCGTGGCCCGCGTGATTCCGGAAGGACGGAACCGCTGTGGCCTGTGCTCGCGCCTCAGGCGGGGTGCGCTCTACCGCTGGGCGCGCGAGGAGGGTTATAACGTCCTGGCACTCGGGCACCACCAGGACGATATCCTCGAAACTTTCCTGTTGAACCTCTTTCATGGGGGACGGCTGGCCGCCATGCCGCCCAAGCTTCTGTCCGATGACGGCCAGACGCTCGTGATCCGTCCGCTCGCGTACTGCACCGAGTCGGAGATTGCCCGTTACGCCCGCGCAAGACGGTTCCCCATCGTTCCCTGCAAGGTCTGCGGCAGCCAGGACCGGCTCGAGCGACAGGCGCTCAAGCAACTCCTCGCCAGCTGGAGACGGGAGCATCCGGAGCGTGTGGCCTCGATCGGGACTGCCCTCGGGCGGATCGTGCCCTCCCATCTCCTCGACCGGAACCTCTGGGACTTTGCCGGGCTTGGAGCCTCTCTGTCGGCTCCAACGAGCGCGGAGCTGGCCGAAACCGGAACCGGCAACCGATGAAAACCTCGATCTACAAGATTTTCCGGCTGGAGTGTGCCCACTACCTGCCGGCCGTTCCGGAAGGGCATCCCTGTGCGCGGATGCATGGGCATTCCTTCACGGTCACGCTCCATCTCCGGGGCGAGGTCGACCCCCAAACCGGCTGGATCCTGGATTTCGGGCGGGTACGGGAGCATTTCGAGCCGCTCCGTATCCTCCTTGACCATCACACACTGAACGAGATTCCAGGCCTTGAAAACCCGACCTCCGAGCATCTCGCCCGTTTTGTCTACCTCCGCCTAAAGCCCGATTTGCCGGAACTCTACCGGGTGGATGTCGGGGAGACCAGCACAGCCGGGGCGCGGGTCGAGGACGATTGAGGAGGGAGGCAGGATCCGCAGCGGCTGCGCTAGAATGACCTTGGCCGATATCATGAACCGGACACAGATTTTCGGAGGGTACGATGACCAGACGACACATCTTGGCTTTTGCGACGGCGGGCCTCCTGCTCTGGGCTTGGGGCCCGCAAGCAGAGGCTCTCCGGATCCATTCCGTCCGTGTGCCCGAGACGGTCACGCTCCATGGAGTCAAGCTCGGGTTGAACGGTGCCGGGGTCCGGAACTATACCCTGATCTTCAGTTTCGGGGTCTATGTGGGAGCGCTGTACCTTGAGCATACCACCCACCAGGCAAGCCACGCGCTTGCCGAGAAGGGCCCCGACCGCATCGCCATGTATTTCCTCCGGGGGGTGAGCCGCAGTGAGCTCCGGTCGGCTTGGCGGAAGGGGTTCCGGCGCAACAACTCAAGCTCCGTCCAGTCTCGACTGGCACATGAGATTGCTTCCTTCATCGCGGTCTGGAAGCCGCTGCACGATCACGATCGTGTTTTTCTCGATTATGTCCCGGGATCGGGAACGGTAGTCTCCGTCAACGGACGCCCCATCGGGCATTTCCCCGGAAAGCGATTCCATGAAGCGCTGCTCCGGATCTGGCTCGGACCGCGTCCGCCGACCCATGATCTCAAGCACCGGATGCTGGGTCGCTAACGGGCCCCGCCGGCCACGGGATCCTCGAGTGGCTCGGGGATGGCCGCTGGATCCGCAAAGGCGACGAAGAAGGGATTCTTGAGCGAGGGCTTCCGGTTATAGGTCAGGGGCTCGCGCGCAAGCGTCGTCACTTGTCCGCCTGTGGCGGCCAGAAGACAGTGCCCCGCTGCAGTATCCCACTCGCAGGT
>JAKARN010000120.1 GCA_021828425.1 Pseudomonadota bacterium
GATCTCCCCCCCGGATCCGGGATCCTCCGGCTGAACCGTGACCTGGGACGGCTCTATGCGACCCATCCCTCGCTTTACGACCTTGATTTCGACGAACGGGGCTTCAAATGGATCGATTGTCCCGCCCCCGGCTCGGCCGTGCTGTCCTTCGCCCGCCTGGACCGGAAGGGCCGCCCCCTCATCGGGATCTTCAACTTCGGCCGCCTGGCGATGTGCGATTATCCCCTCCCCCCGGTCGGCGCAGGCTCTCTTCGCCTGCTTCTCAACAGCGAGTGGGTCAACTACGGGGGCCGGAGCTCTTTGGAGGAACTCTTCAAGACCAAGCCGCCCGGGGAGCCTGGGACGATTGATCTCCCGCCCTTGACGGCGCTCCTCCTCGACGTGGCACCCTGAAGCCCCCGGAGGGATCTCCCCCGGGGGACCTGATCCGGCCCTCCGCGTCTTTGGCTTCAGTGCGTCCGGTGCGACGCCGGGATCCGGGGCAGATGGAGGTGGTAGTTGCGGTACGGGGCCCTTTGGGGATGGGGCAAGGGGTGCTCGCGGATCAGACGGAGCGCGATTACGATCGCCCGATCGAGCTGGGGATCCTCGCCCACCCGGACCTTTGCCGGGTTCTGCCAGACCGTGACCGTGGGCTTAATACCGTGGTTTTCGACCGGGAAATGTCGATTGAGCCCCTCCACCGCCCAGCGGGGAGCCGTGACGTGTCCGTCATCCATGAGTTCCGGGTAGCCGCCGATCCCGACGAGTCCTCCCCAGGTCCGGGTCCCCACCAGGGGACCCAGGTGCTCCATCTTGAAATACCAGGGCAGGGCGTCCCCACCGGATCCCGAGTAGCGGTTGATGATCATGACCCGCGGTCCGAAATTGGCCTCCGGGGGCTCGATGTAGGGTTTTCCATAGCGGGTCACGACGAGGCTGCGCGGTTCGCGTTTCAAGTACTGAATGATGTAGTCCGAGAGGAACCCCCCGGTATTGAAACGCTCGTCGATGATGAGTCCTTCCTTGTCGACCTGCGAAAAAAAGAACCGGTTGAAATTCCGGAAACCCTGGAGCCCGGTGTTCGGGAGATAGATATAGCCCAGCCGGCCATGGCTCAACCGGTTGACCACCCGGAGATTGTGGTCCACCCAGGCCGCAACGCGCAGGGCATGCTCGCTGGAGAGGGTCTTGACCGTGAAGGTATGGGCATCCTGGTCATTGGGATGGGGACCCACGGTGAGCAAAACATGGGCCCCCGCAAGGTTCTCAAAGGCCTGGTAGAGGTTCTCGGAGGAGCGCAGAGGGTGACCGTTGACCGCGAGGAGATAGTCTCCCACGCGGACATCGAGCCCGGGCTGCGCCAAGGGGGCATAGAGGGTGGGATTCCAGGCCCCTCCCCGGAGGATCCGGGTGATCTGGTAGTGGCCGTGCCGGACCCGGTAGTTGGCACCGAGCAGCCCCACTCCCACATGCAGGGTTTTCGGCTTTAGTCCGCCGGAGACGAACATGTGGCCCACCGCGATATAGCTCAGCATCTCGCGGAAGAGATCGTTCAGTCCGCTGCGGCTGCCCACACCCGGGAGGTAGCGGGCAAAACGCTTCTCCTCGGTCACGACCGGAGTACCGTCGAAAACCGGGCTGTAGAAATAGGCATGTTCGATACGCCAGACGTCGCGGTACATCTCGTCCCAGGAGGCTTGGGGATCGACCCGGACCCGCATGGCGGCGGTATCCAGACGATGGTGGGCCGGATGCGGCCCGATCGAGGTGATCTGCCAGTGGGGTCCGATCCGGGTCAGCATGAACCGGCCATCGGCTGCGAGATGGAAAACCTGGGTCTTGGCCACAAGCGTCCGGAGGTGCCGGTTCGCAAAGTCGAACGCGAGGACGGAGAAAGCGGGCGGGCCACCCAGGTTCTCGGAGATGGGGACGAGAGGCGCCTTGTCCAGGAAAAGCTCACCCGGGCGGCCGGCTGCAAGACCCGTGTAGTTGGCTGGTGGAATGGGCAGGACCACCCGTCTTTCGGACAGTCCGGCAAAGTCGATCCGGACGCGCGGCGGGTGGGCCTTGGAGACCGGCTTTTTGGGCTTTGCGGACTTTGGAAAGCCGTTCCGCAAGGGCAGCGGCGAGACGCCATTCCGACCCAAGACGACCGCATAGACACGCCGTCGGATGGGGTGGTCGAGGCTCGTCATATCGAACCAGCCCTGGGTCAGCCCCGTATCCGTACTCTCCGTGAAGTAGAGGTCCCGTCCACCCGCACCGAACACCGGATCGAGACAATCGCTCGCACCATGGGTGATGGCATGGGTCTTGTGGCTTTGCACCGAATAGACCATCACAGCATGGAGGTAGTTGGGCAAAAGCCGGGTATAGACGATCCAGCGGCTGTCGGGTGACCAGCGGGCGTGGAAATCGTGCAGGGGCGATGCATAACGGTCGGTCGCGATCCGGACCGGGACAGGATGCGCGTGGCCGAGGTCGACTTCCCAGAGATTGAGTTTTTGGTCGCTGAAGACGAGCCGGTGGCTATTGGGCGCCCAATGGAGATGCCCGAAGAAGGCATTGGGTTCGCCCAAGGCAATCCGACGGAGGGGGCCCACGCCGTCATCGGGCCGGATCTCGAGATCATAGGAACCGGTCCGGTCCGAAAAATAGGCAATCCATCGCCCGTTCGGGGACCAGGCCGGATCGCGATCCATGGTACCGGGACGGGTGGTCAGATTTTCGATGCTGCCGTGAAGGGCCGGAACTGTCAGGATCTTCCCGAAGGCGGTGAAGACGGCACGCACACCATCGGGCGCGATCCCGGAAGCCTGGATGTAGGGTGCGGCCTTGATGTAACGCGTGCGCAAATCCGGCACGTTGCCCCGAAGCCGGATGCGGACCGGATGTTCCCGACCCGTGGCCAGATCATAGATTCCGATCCGACCGAAGCGGTCAAACACGATCGCGCCCGGACCGGCCGAGATCGAACTCAGGTCGAGACTTCGGGCCGGGAGCCGCTCACGAATGTGGCGGGTCTTCACATTGTAGGAAAAAAGGGTAAAGTTTCCGGGCGCATTCGAAAGGAAATAGACGTGGTGGCCGATCCAGAGTGGATCGCGGTCCTCCGCCGTTCCGTGGGGAATCCGGACCACTGCGGAGTTCTGGAGGCGGGCGAGGCGGATCGTGGTCTGCTGACCGCCCCGGTAGTGCTGCCAGAAACGTTCCCACTGAAGCTCCGGCACATAGGCCAACTCTCGCCCAGTGGGCGAGAAGGATCCGACCTGTCCGGTCGGCAGCGGGAGCGCCACCGGGAGACCGCCGGTGACGGGCACGAGGTAGAGGGCGGGGATGTAACTCGAACTGTAGCGGGCAGACCGGAACAGGATCTCCTGGCTGTTCGGCGTCCAGCCGACCGCAATATTGGATCCCGGATAGAAAGTGAGCCGGCGGACATCCCGGCCATCCGCACGCGCCACATAGACGTCGGTATTGCCCTGGTAGGTGGCCGTGAACGCGATCCAGCGACCGTTCGGGGAATAGAGCGGCCGGGCGAGATTCCCATGCCCGGTGATCAAGGGATGAGCCGTCCCCCCGTGCCGTCCGACCTGCCAGAGGATTCCGCCGTAGGAAAACACGAGGTGGTGCGCGGAGAGGGTGGGATCCCGGAGAAGCAGCGGAGCGGCGGAAGCCTGGGCGAAAGCCGGAAGGGCGAGAAAGGCAAGGACGCAAAGGCCAACATGACGCATGGGAACCGTCCGGTTTCGGGTACGAGTCAAGGTACCCCCCTCGTGCCCGGACGTCAATCCAACACTGCGCCCGCCATCGGATGCGCTTGCGGCTTCCATGATATATTTGTTTATCCATATATAAAGGGATCGTGTGAGACCCGCCCCCCACGCCCCTCATCGGCCGGATGAGGTCCTGCCGAACGGAACGGTCCGTTTCCTGGAGTCGCTCGCGGATCAGACCCGCCTTGCGGTCATGGATCTTTTGGGAAGCCAGGGGGAGCTTTGCGTATGCGAGCTGGTGGCGGCATTGGGATCCACTCAGCCCAAGGTCTCCCGTCACCTGGCCTGGCTCCGGCAGGCAGGTCTCGTGGCCGACCGTCGCCGGGGGAGATGGATTTACTACCGGCTGGACCCCGCCCTCTCCTTGCCTCGACGGAAAATCCTCCGGACCCTGGCCCGGGAACCCGACGGTCTCCTCTTCCAAAAGATGGCCCAGTTCCGTCTCCAGGCCTTCCGGGACGCCTGCCAGAGGGATAGACCGAAATCCCAACCCTGCAGCGGACGGCGCCCCCCGTGATGATCCTTGCGCTTTCTGTCTTTGTGCTGACGCTTCTCCTCGTGATCGTCCGGCCCGGGGGACTCGGGATTGGTTGGGGCGCGATGGCGGGGGCGGTGATCGCGCTCGCCGTCGGGGTCATCCACTGGTCCAACCTGGCAACCGTCTGGGGGATCGTGTGGGATGCGACCTTGACCTTCGTCGCCCTGATCCTGATTTCGCTGATCCTCGATGAGGCGGGTTTTTTCCACTGGGCCGCCCTCCATGTGGCCCACTGGGGAGGCGGAAACGGGCATCGGCTGTTTCCCCTGGTGATCGTGCTGGGCGCCGGGGTCTCGGCGCTCTTTGCCAATGACGGGGCTGCCCTCGTCCTGACACCGATCGTCCTGGCCATGCTCTTCGCCCTGGGCTACAGCCCAGCTGCCGCCTTTGCCTTCGTCATGGCCACGGGCTTCGTCGCGGATACGACCTCACTGCCCTTTGTGACCTCAAACCTCGTCAACATCGTGAGCGCCGGCTATTTCCACCTGTCCTTCGACCACTACGCGGGGATCATGGTACCGGTCGACCTGGTCGCGCTACTGGCAACGCTCGGGGTACTCTGGCTCTACTTCGGCCGCGAGGTCCCCCTCCGGTACGGGAAGGAGACGCTTCCCGCCCCGCAAACCGCGATCCGCGACCCGCTCGTCTTCCGCTTGAGCTTTCCCGTCCTGGCCCTCCTCCTCGTGGCCTACTTCGTGACCGCCCCCTGGCACCTCCCGATCTTCGCGGTGACGGGGAGCGGCGCACTTCTGCTTCTGGCCGTCTCGGGTCGCTGGTGGCGTCTGGGCCGGGGTGCCACGATCCAGAGCCGGAAGGTGCTCCGCGAGGCCCCCTGGCAGATCGTCTGGTTCAGCCTCGGCATGTATCTCGTCGTTTTCGGACTCCGGAATGCGGGCCTCACGGCGCTGCTCGCGGGATTGCTTGCCACCCTTGCGCACCAAGGCGTCCTTGTGGCGACCCTGGGTACCGGTCTCCTCTCGGCAGGGCTTTCGGCCGTCATGAACAACCTGCCCACGGTCTTGATCGGGGCACTCGGCATCCACCAGGCCACTCCCCTCCCCCACACGGTCAAAACCGCCATGATCTACGCCAACGTGGTGGGCTGTGACCTCGGGCCCAAATTCACACCCTTGGGCAGCCTGGCCACGCTGCTCTGGCTTCATGTCCTGGCCCGCAAGGGCGAAACGATCAGTTGGCGGACATACATGCGCGTCGGTCTCGTCATCACGCCGCCCGTGCTCCTG
>JAKARN010000121.1 GCA_021828425.1 Pseudomonadota bacterium
AAAGGGTGGCGAATCCAGCCCCGGCGCTTCTTTTCCGAGTACGACACAGCGAACCTGATGCATGAAAGACCCATTGAAAACCCGGCCCCGATATTATCGCACCCTCTCCCCACCCTCCAAAGCTTGCCTCCATTCCGCAAGGAAACGTTGGATGGGCCGGGGCAGGGGTTCGGCTCCAAGCTTCCCTTCCCCCACCCACCGGGTCGGGCGGTTGGGGAGCCCGCCGGCATTTTCACCCACCTCCATTTCATAAACCTCGATGTGAAGTTCGAGATGGGTCAGGGGGTGCCGCAAGGCCGGATGCCGCACCAGGCGGCCACCCGGCCTGGCCCCGAGCTTTCGGAACCAGCGTTCGGGACTGTCCTGTGGGGAGATTTCCGGGAGGCAACTCATCCCTCCCCAGATCCCCTGGGGAGGACGTCTTTCAAGCAGGAGCCGGCCGCCTTTGCGGATGAGGAGAAGCTTGATCCGCCGGATCGGATGCGCGCTACGGACAGAGGCCGTTTTTTTCCGGCGGATGTGGGGGATCCCGGGGTACGGGCAGTCTTCGGCGAACGGGCAGTGGTTGCAGTCCGGATCGCGGGGTCGGCAGCGGAGCGCACCCAGATCCATCACGCCTTGCGTGTAGATGCGGGCGTCTTGTTTCGGAAGAAGCGCTTGGGCCAATGCCCAAAGCCTGCTCGTTTCCCGGGCCGTGCGCTCGGGATCGCGACCAAGATACAGTCGTGCCAGAAGCCGCCGGACGTTGCCATCGAGAACCGGGTGGGGGACATCCTGGCTCAAGGACAGGATTGCCCCCGCCGTGGAGAGACCGATCCCGGGGAGTGCGAGCAGCGCCTCGAGCCGTGTGGGAAAGTCCCCCCCCTTTTTCATGACCTGCCGGGCGGCCTCATGGAGATTGCGGGCACGGGCGTAGTAGCCGAGACCGGCAAAGTGACGGAGCACGGTTTTGGGCCGCGCCCGGGCCAGGTCGGTCACCTTTGGAAAGCGTTCAAGGAAGCGCCCGTAATAGGCCTTGACGGTTTCGACCTGGGTTTGCTGGAGCATGACTTCCGAGACCCAGATGCGATAGGGATCGGTCGTGCCCTGCCAGGGGAGATCGTGTCGCCCAAAGTTCTTCTGCCAGGTGACGACCCGCTGGGCAAAGCGGGGGACAGCATGAACCCACGCCGCCTGCTCATCCGTCAAGGCAGGCGGTTTGCGCGTGTCCGGACTCATCCGTGGGGGATCAGATGGCCCAGGAAACCGCCCAGGAGGGATTTGGCCTTGGCACGGGCTTCGGCCTTGAGAATCGCAGAGAGGTTCGGTCTCACGCGGGGCGATTGCGGAGAGCCTGTGACCGAGATCGGGATCTTGATGCCATGCAGCGCAGGCGGCCATTCGCCTCGTCCCGCGGCATTCGGTCGGGGTGCCAAAAGGAGCTGGAGCGCGAGCCTGGGAGCCACCCAGTTGAGTTGCCCCCGGCCGGTCACCGCGAGGCCTGGGGTTTCGAGGGCGAGGGATTCGATGTTCAGGATCGGTCCGGCGAGTCGGAAGGAGAGGTTCATCCGTCCGAGCGGGGTCACCCCACCCTGCGGCCAGGACGCCGGGATATGGCCGGTCAAGGCTTGGCGTACGGCGGATACGACACGGTCGAGATTGAGGCCCTGCCAGCGGGCCTTGTGCATGGCGAGGACTCCGTTTCCGGCGAGCGTGTGCGCGAGAGCCGCCTTGTTCTCACCGGTGAAACGGGCCACGAGACTGGCATCGAGGCGCCCGGCCAGGGGCGAAAGGTTCCGGCTGCCCAGGCTGGAGACGAGTTTGCGGGCCGAGAGCTGGTGGAGATTCAGGTTGAAGGTGAGATGGGGCGCGCCCTTGGATCCTGCGGACAGTGATCCCGCCCCGGCCAGGCGACCAACCAGGAGATGGGCGGAGAGAGGGGAGGCCGTGAGAACTCCCCGGGCCATCTTCAGGTTAACCACGATGTTGTGTGCCCGGATTCCATCCGCATGGAGAGCGCCCAATCGGATGCGCCCACTCCCGGCATAGGCCTTGAGCCAGCTCAAGCTTTGTGTGTGAGCTGGACTCGCCGCTGTTTTCGCCACCGCCCGCACCGAAGCTTGGCTGGATTTTTTGCGGGAAACTCCTCCGGAAGTGGGTGGAGGAGTGTTCAGGGTCAGCGAGTTACCGTCCAGAAGGAAGGAGAAGGCGCGTGGTTTGCCCACGGTTCCCATCCGGAAGAAGCCCCTCCAATGTTCCGGGCCCAGCCCCACGGCCATCTGCGTGAGGGATAGCTCCCGTGCCGTGATGTGCCAGGCGGCCACGAAGGTCAGGGGGGGGCGACCCGTTCCGTTCCGGAGGAGATGGTCGAGCCCGGCGCCGAACCAGGGTTCGATCCGGTCGAGTCTCAGGTTCACACGGCCGGAGAGTGAGCGGAGCGCACTCGGCGCCAGTCTTCCTTCAGCTGATAAAAATCCTGTAAATCCATTACCTTGAATATTTATCTTGTGAATTGAGATTAACTCTTTGGACAGGTTCAAACCAAGGCTTTTGGCCTCTCCGCGAAGAACCAGGTGGCGAGGTTTCGTGACCGTCAAGCGGAAGGAGGTCCCGCGGAGATTGAGTCCCTCCGTGGGTTGGTAGAGAACTTGGGTTTTGAGTTCCAGTGTGGCCGAGATGCTCTGGGGATGGTGGGTCGAGATCTGTGCCTTGAGCAGGAAGGGGAAACGCCGTGCCGGCTCGATGGGTCCTGCCTTGACCTCGCGGAGATGGAGGTGATCGACCGCCCCCGTCTTCCGATTGATCACACTGATTGTGACATGCTGGAGATGGATCCGGCCGAGAGCCGCGAATGGAAGGCTCGTACGCCGGGGGGGTGCCTTGCTTTTCGCCGGGGCTGGCTTGGCCGCGCCGGCCAACCGGGCCAAAGGCGCATAGTTGCTGATGCCCCTCCGGTTCGTGAGGAGTGTGAGTGCGATGTGACTCAGGCTGAGCTCGGTCACTTCGATATGCCCGCTGATCAGGGGGATGAGACTGACCCCGACCGCGGCCTGGCCGACCGAAAGGAGTGGCGGCCCCTGGAAACCCGGCGGGTTTTCCAGGGTCGTCCGGCTCAGGGTGAGCCCGAGCGTCGGAAAAACCGAAAGCCGGACCGGTCCTTTGATCTTGAGCGTGAGGCCGGTTTCCTGGCGGACAAGCCTTGTGATCTCCCGGCGGACGAACCCGGTCGGGATGAGCCGGGGTCCGATGAAAAGTACGAGGACCAGGACCAGGAGGATGCCCCCGGCAATCCAGGGGCCACGGGAACGGCCCTGGGGACGGCTCATGGCGATCCACTCCTCGCGCTCGGGGGATTTTTGGACAGTGGAGCGGGTGATGGGAATCGAACCCACGTCACCAGGTTGGGAACCTGGAACTCTACCATTGAGCTACACCCGCGGATGCGAGCCTGATCAATACAGCTTAAGGGCTCGCGGGCAGTCTGGCAAGCGGAGGATTCGGCGCGTCTGACCAAACTCCTCTATAGTGTGTGCTGGATGGATGCTTTCTCCCGGTCAATGATCGAAACCCGTAGCCGAAAACTGGGGATGGGAATGTTCCTGGCTGCTCTCCTCGTGGGCGGATCTGCAGCCTCGGACCGGCTTCCGGCACGAACCCTCGCCCCCGCACCGCTTGCGGGCATGCCGCACTCCCAGCGTCAGGCGGCCAAGGATCTTCTGCAGGCCGCGGAACTCCAGTCCGATACCGTGCTGGCGGCGCGTGCGGCCTGGCTGGCCTACGAACGCGCTCATTTCCGGCTGGCCCGCCGGGCCCTCCTCTATTGGCAGACCCTGGATCCGCGTGATCGGCGGATCGACAATCTCCTGATCCTGACCAATCTCGAGACAGGCCATCTCGGCCAGGCGCTCACCGTCCTGACCGGGCTGGTCCGTCATGTGATGTATCCCCACCAGGCGATCGAAGCCCTGCTCCAGGTGCTCGCCCGCGCCTCGGAACGTGCCCCCCGGCTCCTTTTGTTTCAGGACTGGGTGCATGAAGCTCCGACCGACCCGCTCGCCCACTGGGCGCTCGCCCGCGTGGCGGCAGCTGAGGGCCTGACCGGATTGGCTGCCCACGAGTATGAGGCGTTGTTCCGTGAGAAGCCCAAGGATCCCATGCTGGGCCTTGCGCTCGCCAAATCCTGGATTCTCCTGGGGAGGATCCACCGCGGACTGGCCTTGATCGAAAAGCTCGAGAAGCAAGATCTTCTGGGCACGATCCCGGCCCGCGTCAAGACGGCGGACCTGTGGATGCTGGCCGGACATCCGAAGAAGGCGGCCGGCCTGATCGACAGTCTCCCGCCCAAGGCGGCCCCCTTTGTTCCGCTCACCCGGGCCTGGATCGAAATCCAGGAGAAGCACTTGCACCAGGCCGAAAGGACGCTCACCCGGCTGCTTGAGGCGAACACGTCGAACCGCACGGCGGGCTACTTTCTGGGTTATGTCGAGGCCGATCTCAAGCATTTCCGGCGGGCCCGGGCCTGGTTCGGTTATGCCCGGGTCGGTGCCCATTTTGTCGACTCGACGCGGGAGATCGCCCGGATCGAGATGGAGCGGCAGCCGCCCCACTTCCATCAAGCGCTTCTGATCCTCGAGAAAATGTCGGAGATGGTGCCGGTCTGGGGGCCACGGCTCGTGACCCACGGCGTCAACCTCTTTGTGCGATCCGATCAGGCCTCGCAGGCCACCACGATTCTGGGCTGGGGACTCAAGCGTTGGCCGGGAAACACCGACCTGCAATATGCAAAGGCCCTGCTCGAAATCCGCCTGGGCCATTTTGCGAAAGCGATCCGGTTGCTCAAGGCGCTTGTCCGACGCTACCCCTCAGATCCCCTGTTCCTCAACGCGCTGGGATACACGTGGACGATCCGGGGCCGGCACCTGCTGCAGGCGGCGATCCTGATCCACCATGCCCTCCTGATCGATCCCTCGGATCCGGCGCTGCTGGACAGCCTGGGCTGGGTCGACTTCAAGCTGCACCATTGGCAATCGGCCTACCGTCGCCTGGCGCTCGCGCACACGCTCAAGCCCCATGAACCCACGATTGCATTCCATTGGGGCCGGGTGCTCTGGCAGTCGGGGCATCCACAGGCGGCACGCCGCGTCTGGCAGGAAGCCTTGGAGAGGGCTCCCCATGATGCGCGTCTCAAGCGTGCCCTGAGCCAGCCCTTGCCGCACCCTTGACGCTCAGGCGTCTCGCACCGGTCTTTCTTGCGGCCGGAATCCTCCTCCTGGCCGGCTGTGTCCTCCCTCCGCAAACCCCGGGGCTGCCTTCTGCACATACCATCCACAGACTTGAGGCGATCCGCGGCTTTGAAATCTCGGGCGAACTCGGCGTGGTCGACCGGCAACGGGGCTTTTCAGGCTCCTTCTACTGGCGCGATCACCGGGGGCGGAACCTGCTCATCGTGACAGCCCCGCTCGGCAGCGGGGGCTTCCGTCTGTCCGGCCATTCGGGAGACTGGCAGCTTGTGACCTCGCGCGGACGGATCCTATCGGTGCGCCACTGTCTGCGGTGC
>JAKARN010000122.1:0-2247 GCA_021828425.1 Pseudomonadota bacterium
TTCCGATCTCTTACAAACACGCCCACTGCCCTTGAAATCACCGGTCTTCAGAAAACCTACAGAAATGGCAGCACGGCCTTGCGGGGTATCGACCTGCGAGTGCAACCAGGTGAGTTTTTTGCCCTGCTCGGCCCGAACGGTGCCGGGAAGACAACAACGATCGGGATCCTCACTTCTCTCGTCAACAAAACAGCGGGCACCATCCGGATCTTCGGCATTGATCACGAAAAGAAAACAGCCGATGCCCGCGCACTCATGGGTGTTGTGCCCCAAGAAGTCAACTTTAATCTCTTTGAGAAGGTTAGGGACATCATCCTCAACCAAGCGGGTTACTATGGAATTGCCCGCACCGAGGCTCAGCCACGCTGTCAGATGCTGGTTGAAGCACTTCACCTGACTCCATACCAGGATCAGATGGCCCGGACTCTTTCGGGCGGCTTCAAAAGACGGCTCATGATTGCCCGTGCCTTGATTCATAATCCCCGTCTGCTCATTCTCGATGAACCGACCGCGGGGGTTGACGTTGAAATGCGCCATGAGACCTGGCAGTTTCTCCGCGAGCTCAACGCAGCTGGTACCACGATCATCCTGACCACACACTACCTCGAGGAGGCCGAGCTGCTCTGCAACCGACTGGCCATCATCCACCATGGAGCAATTGTGGCCCAGGGAAGCAAAAGGTCTCTTCTCGAGATGATGTCGCATCAGACCTATCTTCTTGACCTCGCGGCGCCGATCACTGTCCTGCCGGATCTGGGGCTTCCTCGTGTTCGCCTAGTCGATCCAGAGCAGGTTGAAGTTGCCATTGCACAAAACGAAGATCTCAACCAAGTCTTTCGAGCCCTAGATACCCACAAAATCCGGGTGCAAAGCCTGCGTAATAAGTCTAACCGCCTTGAAGAATTATTCTTAGCTTTGACAGGGAGAACGCCATGAACCGGATGCGCCGAAACTGGGTTGGGCTGACCACCCTTGTCAACAAGGAAATTGTGAGGATTGTTCGGATCTGGACCCAGACACTGATCCCCCCCGTGATCACCATGTCGCTTTACTTCGTCATTTTCGGGAGCGTGATCGGATCCCGGGTCGGCAAGATCTCTGGGTTCAGTTACATGGCCTACATCGCGCCCGGCCTGATCATGATGTCAATCATCACGAACTCCTACTCCAACGTGGTCTCCTCCTTTTTCGGGGCCAAGTTTGCTCGCCATGTAGAGGAAATTCTGGTCAGTCCCCTTCCCCTAAGCCTCCTGCTTCTAGGCTACATGGCGGGTGGGATGGTCCGTGGACTCCTCAATGGTGCACTCGTCACCCTTGTGGCTCTTTTCTTCACACACCTCGAGCCCGCCGAACCATGGGTCGTTATCTCGGTTGCCATCTTGACCTCAGCGATTTTCTCACTCGCGGGTTTTACCAATGCAATTTTTGCCAAAAAATTCGATGATATTTCAATCGTTCCCACCTTTGTTTTGACGCCCTTGACCTACCTTGGTGGAGTATTTTATTCCATCGCTCTACTCCCTCCCTTCTGGAGGGACCTCAGCCGGGTCAATCCAATTGTTTACATGGTCAGCGCATTCCGGACCGGGATTCTGGGGATCCGGACCATGCCACTCACAACTGCCTACAGTTTCATGATCCTTTTCCTTCTGCTCTTGTTTGGGACAAACTGGTGGCTCCTGAAACGCGGAACCGGAATCCGTAACTAGGTTTGAGCCGGTATACACAAGCCCAGCTGTGCAGTGCAAAATATGACGCGTTGGGCGGGAGAAGTGCTCCAGATAAAAGTAAGCGGGGGATCCGGCCGCAGGAGTGCCACATCGGCTCGTCGTGACCCTAGGACACCGCAGGAATCCTCGGCATCCCTTGGGGCCGGGAGGATGTCAACCAGGTTTGCCGTTTCTGGCATAGGATATCCGGGTGAACCAAGTTGTTCTCTATCCGGGCACGTTTGACCCGCCCACAAACGGACATGCCGACCTGGTCCGGCGTGCAGCGGTCGTTTTTGACCAGGTCATTGTCGCGGTCGCAGGGGATACGTTCAAAGCCCCACTTTTCCCGCTTTCACAACGCGTGGATCTAGCCCACCGGATTTTTGCCGAAATGCAGAACGTCGAAGTGGTCGGTTTTCATGGACTCACCGTCAGTTTCGCCCGGGAGAGGAATATCCATCTGATCCTCCGTGGGCTCAGGGCGGTTTCAGACTTCGAGTTCGAATTCCAGCTCGCGACCATGAATCGCCGCCTA
>JAKARN010000122.1:2257-5494 GCA_021828425.1 Pseudomonadota bacterium
CTAGATCCCGGGCTGGAAACCGTTTTTCTCACCCCAGATGAACAGTATTCCTTTATCTCCTCTAGCCTGGTCCGTGAAATCGCGCGCCTCGGAGGAGATGTCTCCCAGTTTGTCCATCCCATCGTGGCCCAAGCGCTCGCCGGACGTCATCAGTCTCCGGATGAGGCAAGGACGGGTTGCCCTAACTCCAGCCCAGATTCCCGGATCAAGCCGAAGACCACCTGACCTGTGTGTGATTTGCGCCAAAAGTCCCAGCCCTGGGGGATCCTGAACGGGCAGGTGCCCGCCTGTTTTCCCCATTCCAGAAAGATCTGGGCACCTGGATTGAGCCAACCTCCTCTGATGAGTGCATCGAGCAACTGGTCACGGCGTGGTTCCTGGAAAGGAGGATCGAGAAAAACCACATCGAAGTGGGCGGCTGGGCGCAAAAGGAACGCAAAAGCATCAACCTGGCTAACCGTGGCTTCCTGCATACCAAAAGTGGCCCTCTGCCGCTCCAGATAAGCCGCCACCTCAGGCTCCTGTTCCACAAAGTGCACCGAGCGGGCCCCGCGTGACCAAGCCTCGAAACCCAATGCCCCGCTTCCCGCAAACAGGTCAAGGCAGGAGATTCCCGCAATCTGCGGACGCAACCAGTTAAAAAGGGTTTCCCGGACGGCGTCAGGCGTGGGACGAATTGGGGGTTGGACCTTGGGGAAAAGCAGTTGGCGGTGGCGAAGCCGTCCCCCGATCACTCGAACCCGAAAACTAGGGGTCACGGAATCGCCCAACTTGCACAAATCCCCATCTCATCGTAAGCTAAATCCGGGCAAAAAACCGGTTCGGTAAGGAAGTCGTCCGATGAAACCGAAAACCTCTTGGCAGTGGATCCAAACCGCACTCCTCGTAGCAGGCCTGTCCGCGCTGGCGGGGTGTGGTGTAGGAACCCCTAATACAACCTCAGCCCCCAATCCCAACGCCGGCTTTACCGCTCGATTTTATCCGGCGGGTGGAATCGGTCCGTTTCCAACCGACCTCGATTTTCTCAACTCCACCACGGGAACCTTGAACATTCCGGTGACCGACCCCGGAAACTTCGAGGATCCCTACGTTGACATGAATACCATGGCCGGGTTTTCGACCACGGCTCCCATCAATGCCTACTTCAGCCAGCCCGTCAATGCGGCAAGCCTGCCGGGCCATGTCTACGTGTTTCAGGTTCAGACCGATCCCCAAGAAGGTTATGCGGTCACTGGTTTCGTGAAACCCCTGACCTTGGGAACCGACTACACCGCCACAGTCTCTCCCCAAGATCCGGACGTGATTGACATCACACCGATCCTGCCGCTCGCGCCATCCAGTTCGTATCTTCTGGTGCTCACAAAAGGTATCCAGGACACGGATGGCACCCCGGTCAGCGCTGATACCGACTATGCAGCCATTGAGCAGCATGTGACTCAAAATACGCCGCTCACTAACCCAACCTTGGAAGCGATTTCTCCCATCATCGGTTCACAGATTGAGGTGGCCTCGGCAGCCGGCCTCTCTCCTTCCAGCATTGTCCTGACGTGGACGGTATCCACCCAGTCGATCACCCCGGTGCTGGACTATATCGAACAACACGCCCAGCCGACTCAGGTCACCAATCTCAATTTCATGGGAACAACCGCCAATTTCATTTCCGGAAGTCCAGGTTTTGCCAATGTCTACCAAGGCCTCCTCACCATTCCCTACTACCTGGGTGCTCCCTCGGCGGCAGACCCGGCCGCTCCTTTGACCGACTTCTGGCATGGCGCGAACGGTTCCTATCTCACCCGTTACAACCCAGCCCCCGTTCCAACCACGACCCTCGAAATTCCGATTCTGGTGACGGTCCCCAACTCGAACTCGCCCAACTACAGCTATCCCTCAACCGGTTTCCCCGTTGCCATTTTCCAGCATGGTATCGGGCAAAACCGGACCAATGATCTCGCGGTGGCCGATGCTTTTGCGGACGCCGATTTCGCGACTGTTGCCATTGATCTTCCATTGCATGGAATCACCGACCCACAAAACCCCTTCTACATGGGTTCCTACGAAAGGACCTTCAATCTACCGGTCGGACTAGGGACTCCAGAGGTTCAACCAGGAACGATCGCCCCCTCGGGAACCTACTTCATCAATCTGACTCAACTGCTCGTTAGCCGCGATAACCTGCGGGAGGCCGCAGCCGACCTCATCACCCTGACCAAAACGCTACCAAATGTCCTGATCCCCGGGACAGGACAACATCTCAATCCTTCCGAACTCTTTTTTGTCGGGCATTCGCTAGGAGCCATCGTCGGGACGGTCTATCTGGGTGTCGACCCCCAGCCCTATGCAGCCACCCTCGGGATGCCCGGTGCAGAAATTCCTTATCTCCTGAACGATTCGGCAACCTTCGGTCCAATTATTCAGAGTGGACTCGAACAGGCGGGCATCCAGCCCAATACCCAGCTTTACGATGATTTCCTGCGGAATGCCCAAACCGTGGTCGACTCGGGTGACCCGGCGAACTGGGGTGCGTTGGCTGCGCATCTGCATCCCATTGACATGATTGAGGTCATCGGCGATTCCCAAACCGGATCCCTACCCGACCAAGTGGTACCAAACTCGGCGACTAATCTCCTGGCCAAGATCATGGGGCTGACGCAATATGGGACTCCGAATGATGGTTCGCTCTCGGTCAATGTCGTGCCTACGGGAGTGAGGGGAATTGTCAAGTTCCTGACTGGTGCGCATGGATCCTTGATCGATCCCTCACCCAGTCTGGCTGCTTTCAACGAGATGCAAAGCGAGATGGTCGTCTTTGCCGCAGGGTACCCACCCTATAGCCTACCGGGTGGTGGCGAAACCCTGCTCATCCAAAACACGGGGATCGTACAGAACCCGTAGCTAAGTCCCCGCCCGAGGCGGATGGCTCTCTCCCGGATTCGGTATATTCGGGGGACTGTGGGTCGTGGTAGGATGCGTCCACGTGTGGTGCCTTCCATAAACGGAGATGGCACTCCCTGGGTACCTGTCCGATGAATGCGACCCCATGAGTGTGGAAGGCGGCACCGTTCATTCAATCGAGTTCAAGCGCGTCACGATGCGCTATCGACCGGATCTGGAGGCCGTCTCCGATCTTTCCCTGGAGATCCGGGCACGCGAAATGGTCTTCGTGACCGGTCCGTCCGGAGCCGGCAAAAGCACCCTTTTGCGTCTCCTGGCTGCCTTGGAACGGCCGACCCAGATCGG
>JAKARN010000123.1 GCA_021828425.1 Pseudomonadota bacterium
TCCCGCCGGCACTTCGATAATGCATCAAGATGACGAGGACGGGCGAGCAGGAGCTCCGGTGATCCGGCAGTTGCCGAGCGAACCTCGCCCAGGATAGCGGCTTGGAGTTCAGCAACCCCTTCCCCGGTCTCAGCGGACAACGCAAAGGATTCGGTATCCACGCGTCCTGGTTTTCGCCCGCTCCGGTCAATCTGATTGTGGATTCTCCAGATCCGACGGGTTCCTCCCCATTTTTGCTGCCAGCTTTCGTCTTCTGGATGCCAACCCATGGTATCGTCGATCACGTAGAGGACAAGTTGGGCCTTTCCCACAGCATTCAAAGCACGGCGAATCCCTTCTTGCTCGATGGGATCCCGAGTTTCCCGAAAACCAGCCGAATCGATAATATGCAGGCGAATCCCTTCCCAGAGGCAATCGGCCTCTAGAAGATCCCGAGTCGTCCCGGGCAATGGGGTGACAATGGCCTTCGACTCACCGACAAAACGGTTGAACAAGGTGGATTTTCCAGCATTGACCGGTCCTGCGAGAACAAGGGTCCAACCTTGTCTCAGAATCATTCCCGCCTCCCCGCGATTGATAAGACGTCCCAGATCCTCTTCGAGAGCCTTGAGGACAGCGGCAGTGTCAGAGGGTGTTGAAGGTATCACCTCTTCTCCAAAATCAATCTGGGCCTCAGCCTGGACCCGAAGAGACTGGATCCGCCCCCCGAGATGCCGGACCTCTCGTGAGAAAGCACCGGAAAGCGACTGGAACGCAGCACGGGCGGCAGTCCGACTTTCAGCATTGATGAGATCCGCGACAGCTTCAGCCTGAGCAAGGTCCATGCGGCCATTCAGAAAGGAACGCTCGGAGAACTCGCCCGGTCGGGCCAACCGAGCGCCCTGCTCGAGGAACACCTGAATCAACGCTTCGACTGTAACCGGACTGCCATGACCTTGGAACTCGACCAGGTCCTCTCCCGTGTATGAGTGTGGCCGTACGAAACGAATGACCAAGCCATAATCGATCTCGCAGTTCTGCGCATCGCGGAACGTCCGAACTCGGGCCATCCGGGGAGGGGGCAATGGACCTGCAACCCGTTCAGCCAAGGCGAATGTACCCTCGCCGCTCAACCGCACAATGCTCACAGCGCCAATCCCGGTTGGTGTGGCTCCGGCAACGATAATGTCGCGCCTGGCGGTCATCGATGGATCAGCGGTGGGCTTTTGCCGCCTCTCGCATCACAACCCGATTGATGTGCCATTGCTGGCCAATTCCGAACAGTCCGCTCACAACCCAGTAAAGGACAAGACCACTCGGCATCACACTGGCCAAGAGTGTTGTGACCAGCGGCAAGAAGATCATGAGAATACGCCTCTGGTTCTTGTCCATCGTAGCCGCCTGCGGCATGACACGTTGCTGTACCAGCATGGTCAGTCCATAGAAAACGGGCAGGATGTACAGCGGATCTGGGGCTGACAGATCACGGATCCAGAACATGAATGGTGCATGCCGAAGCTCAACGCTCGCAAGCAGAACCCAATAGAGCGCGATATAGATGGGGAACTGAATCACCATGGGCAAACAGCCCGAAACTGGATTTATCTTTTCTTTCTTGAAGAGCTCGAGAGTCGCACGGTAACTTTGCTCACGGTCATCCTTGAAGCGTTCCTGAATGGCCTTGATACGAGGTTGCACGGCTTGAATCCGTGCCATGGAGCGACCACCCTTGTGCTGAAGCGGGAAAAAAAGCAGCTTGATCAACAATACAAGGAGGATGATCGCGACACCCCAGTTGCCAACCCATTGCTGGATCCATGACAAGATGAGGTAGAGCGGTTGCGACAAAACAGCAAGAAAGCCATAGTCCACGGTCTGGGCTAATCCCGGGGCAATGGCTCCCAGATGCCGCTGCCGCTTGGGACCAACATAAAGCTCGACCCGCTCGTAAACCTGCTGACCCGGCAGGATACGTCTTCCAGGCCCAAGAGCGCCCAGCCAGTAATGCGTCCTGGAAATCGAACGGGCATAGTAGTGCCAAGGTGTTTTCGCGGGTGGAATCAGTGCAGCTAGAAAATAATGGTTGGTATAGGCAATCCAGCCGCCAGCCTGAAACATCGTGAACGATTTTTTCCGGATCCGGGAGTGGGTCAGTTCGTGGTAAGCCCTGCCGTTGTAGTACGCAGCACCCCGATAAATGAAGTTCTGCGGCAGAAAGTGTCCCAAAAATGAGACGTGGACGATGGGACGGGCATGCTCCAAGCCCATGAGGGGAGCACCCGACCAAGGAGAACTGGAAAGGTTGTCTACTGTGCTCTCAACGCGGATCCGATAGCTCCGGGGATAAAAAAACCAGCGTTCCTCGATCCGGACCCCGTGATCCGTCCAGACCAGAGGAACCATAAGCGTGCGAGAGCCGGATTTCAAAATATAGCGCTGTTGGGCACTTTTAAACTCCCCGGTCAGTCCGGGAGCAACTGAACCTTGGAGCCCAACCCAGGTCACTACGCCAAACAGACGTCTTTGACCATGGTCATCAAACCACGCCACTGGTGGACTGTGCGCTGCTAGAGTCTTGGGATAATGCACCAGATCGAGGTGGCGAAGCCGGACTCCCGTGAGATCCAGGCGAATTCGATAGAGGTCTGTCTGGATACGAACAATCCCCCCCGGGTGTTTGTGGACGGCTGCCGGGACCGTTTGGGGAGTTGCGGGAACTGACGACACTCTTGGCAAGACAGAAGTACGAGAAGACCGAGCAGCGACACGTGTCACGGCAGCGGGCATGGCAGGAGGTTTTGCAAACTCGAGTTCCCATGCGTTCCACATCAGGTAAACAACGGCCGCAAGGCTCAACCAAAGCAGGAGACGGCGATTATCCATGGCTCGCGATCCCTCTTCCCCGTCCTGGAGGAACCGGATCTTCACCACCTTCCGACCAGGGATTGCACCGTGCGAGACGCCATAGGATGAGTGGGCATCCCCGAAGGAGGCCATGCTCGCGGAGAACCCCCTCGGCATAAGCAGAACAGGTAGGTTCGAAGCGGCATTGCCCACCCCAGACTGGACTTCCCCAGCGCTGGTAGAAATGGATCAACGCAATCAGGATTGGGGAGATCCCGTGGACTCTATTTTTCGCCATAGTTTCTTGACATCCTCATAAAGTGCCTGCCGTTCTGCACCCCGTCCAGCAGATTTGGCTACGAGCACGATATCGAGTTGACAACGGTCCAGCTCCTTGAGGAGTCGAAAAGTCTGCCGGGCTTGGCGCTTGATAAGATTTCTGCGGACTGCAAGCCCGGCAGATTTTCTAGAGATCGCAAGACCCAGTCGTGAGCTTGGACCCGAGCTCGGCATCACGAAAGCCACGAAATACTGGCTATGGACCTTCACTCCGTTCTCGAAAACCCGCTCAAACTCCTCGGGCCGGGTCAGTCGGTTCCCGCAAATTTTCAACCCCAAGGAACTGGGCCAGCCTCGTCAGGGAATCAGGCGATGTCGTCCTTTCCGTCGACGTGATTGGAGCACGGCACGACCCTGTCGGGTAGACATCCGGGCACGAAAACCATGAGTCCGCTTA
This sequence comes from Pseudomonadota bacterium, assembly GCA_021828425.1. Next base: position 3,560 of record JAKARN010000123.1, read on the forward strand.
CGGTGAAGATTGCTCGGTTGAAAAGTGCGTTTCATGCCCTAGGCCCCATCATCCTCATTGTTCGAGCATCCGGAAATGGCCCGAACACAAAAATGGAAAAGTAAGCATTGTACGGATCTGCGCGTAGGAACTCAAGCCCTTCAGGGAATGCCTCACTCAACCCAATGGAAGTCCAAGCATTCCCGGGAAAGCGTTTGCCTCAAGTTGGCAACCTTCTTGCCTGTTGTTAGACTGGATAAATCGATCTTCGTCGATCCACAAAACCACTGAGCCTGATTCCGCATGATCTCCGGAATATGGAACCACTGTCTGGATATGCTCAAGACTGAGCTTTGTCATGAGGATTTCTCTCGCTGGATCTCTCCCCTACAGTGTCAGGAGTCTGAGGGTGAACTTCATCTTTTCGCACCGAATGTCATTGTCGCCGATTGGGTCCACGACAATTGCCTGGCCCGAATCCGGGCCTTGGCCCTTGAACTGAGTGGATCTCACTCCCCGAGAGTCCAGATCCTCATCGGAAAGTTTTCTCCCGAAACGCAGAACCCCGGTAGCAGTAAACCAGTGGTTCGTCCACGTGAGGAAATGATAGGAAGCCCTTGGAACCGGGATTACATCTTTGAAAACTTCGTTGAAGGGAAATGCAACCAGATCGCTCGGGCTGCGGCTTTACAGGTCGCCGAACATCCCGGCACAGCCTACAATCCGCTTTTGATCTATGGTGGAGTGGGACTCGGGAAAACCCACCTCATGCAGGCCGTTGGCCACCGTATGAACACACAAAAGGGCCGGCATCGCGTGGCTTATGTCCACTCGGAACGCTTTGTCGCCGATATGGTTGGAGCCCTCCGACACAACACAATGAGTGAGTTTAAGAAACGATACCGCTCTCTCGACGCCCTTTTCATTGACGACATCCAGTTTTTTGCCGGAAAGGACCGTTCACAAGAGGAATTTTTCCACACCCTAAACAACCTGATCGATGGTCACCACCAGGTCATCATCAGCTGTGACCGTTATCCTAAGGAAGTGGACGGTCTTGAGGAACGGCTCAAGTCGCGTTTCAGCTGGGGACTTACCGTCGAGATCGAACCCCCTGAACTTGAGACTAGCGTGGCCATCCTCTCCCGGAAGGCGGAGCGTTTGGGGGTTGATTTGCCACATGAAGTCGCCTTCTTTATAGCCCAGCTCATTCGCTCCAATGTCCGTGAACTGGAAGGTGCCCTCCATCGGATCATGGCCTATGCACAATTTACTGGACAAAGAGTCACGGTGGCCTTGAGCAAGGAGGCACTCCGTGACCTGATCTCCCTTCAGCAGCGTCAGGTCAGCTTAGAAAACATCCAGAGGACGGTCGCAGCCTATTTCCGGATCCGAACCTCCGACTTGGAATCGAAAAGCCGGAAGCGTTCTATGGTCCGACCCCGACAGATTGCAATGAGTCTGGCCAAGGACCTGACCAATCACAGTCTTCCCGAAATCGGGCACGCTTTCGGTGGACGAGATCATACGACTGTTCTCCATGCTTGTTCAAAAATAAACGAGCTCAAGAAAACTGATCCTCGCCTGAGCGATGATTACGAAAACCTCATTAGGACCTTGACCGGGTAAAAATAGTGCATAACTCCGTCCGCACTCTTGCTTGCTGTTTAATGGACATCTTCCTGCACAGGTTATCCACAATGGATACCCATCCTCACAGGAACCCTAATTACCTACCCAATCAGTCCTGAAACCACTGGACAGGACACATATCCACTAGTACTACTAACACCACTGACTTGAAACCGAAAGAGTAATTATCTTATGAGCATCATCATCAACCGCGAAAAAATCCTTGGCCCAGTCACTGCTGTCCTAGGAGTGGTCGAACGCAAACAGACCATGCCGATTCTTTCCAATATATTGATAAATATAGATAAAAATAATCTTTC
>JAKARN010000124.1 GCA_021828425.1 Pseudomonadota bacterium
GGCGGCCAGGATCCAGCAGGGCCGGATCGCAGTGTATTTGCTTTTCAGTTTCCTGACGCTTCTCGCGCTTCTTGTTTTTGTCCTGTGAACGCCCGCTCTTACCTCATGCAGTCCGTGGCCATCCTGTTCGCGATCGGGATTGCCCCCTTGTTGACGGGTTGGGTCAACCAGTGCCGTGCGTGGCTCCAGAACCGGCGTGGTCCGGGTATTCTGCAGCCCTACCGCGTGATCCGGAAGCTGTTCCACAAGGATGCGGTCATCGCCACGAATGCATCCTCCCTGTTTCGGCTCGTGCCCTACATCGAGTTTGCGTCGATGGCTCTCGCCGCGGGGATCATCCCCTCCCTCTGGACCGGTCTCCCTTTTGCCACAGCGGCGGATACCATCGCACTGGTCGGCTTGTTTGCCATGGCGCGCATGTTTCTGGCACTCGGGGCCATGGATATCGGCACCGCGTTTGGCTCAATGGGCGCTCGGCGCGAAATGCTGGTCGGATTTCTTGCAGAACCTGCCTTGCTGATGGTGTTCTTCACCGCATCGCTGATCTCCCATAGCACATCGTTCCCCACGATTGTCGGTGTGCTTGCACACGGCCGTCTGGCGATCTATCCGAGCCTCGCCTTTGCCAGCGTTTCCTTTCTGATGGTGCTCCTTGCCGAAAACGCCCGGATTCCCGTGGATAACCCGTCCACCCATCTTGAACTCACCATGATCCACGAAGCGACCGTGCTCGAATATTCCGCACGCCATCTTGCACTGATCGAATGGTCATCATCTCTCAAGCTTTTGAACTACATGTGCATCGGGCTTGCGCTTTTCGTCCCCTGGGGCCTGGCGCAGGGCCTGGGTGGCCCGCTTGCCCTCCTGCTGGCGGTCCCCGCCCTGTTCTTCAAGCTTCTGGTCGCAGGCTTGGGTCTTGCCCTGATTGAAGCGATCAATGCCAAGATGCGCATCTTCCGTGTGCCCGAATTCCTGGCCACCGCATTTCTGCTTGCGGTTCTCGGACTACTGGTCCATCTGTTGCTCGGGTATTGACGCATGGCGGTTCCCTTTCTCGCGCAGTTGATCGATTTGTGCGCAGCGATCCTGTTGCTGCTGTCTTTCTCCATGCTTTCGCAAAGGCGGGTACTGACTCTCGTGGATCTCTTCGCCCTGCAAGGGGCGACGTTGTTCGTGTCCATGGTCATCGTTGCGTGGGGGACACACCAGTACATGCTTTTTTATTCGGCGGCACTGACGCTCCTGCTCAAGGTGATTTTCCTGCCGTTCGTTCTCCATCGACTGATCCGTCGTCTGGGTGCGCAATGGGAAACCGAGCCCCTGCTCAATGCGCCCCGGACGATGGGGATCGGGCTGCTGCTTGTGATTTTTGCCTTTAGTCTCGCTCAACCCATTTCTCTTCTTGCACATACGGTTACACGGAGCACCCTCGGCATTGCGCTGGCAATCGTGATGCTGTCATTCCTCATGATGATTACGCGCCGGAAAGCGGTGACCCAGGTCATCGGTTTTTTGGCTATGGAGAACGGACTTTTATTCGCGGCGACCAGTGCAACGTATGGAATGCCGATGGTCGTGGAGTTGGGGGTGGCCCTGGATGTGCTGGTCGGGGTGGCGATTTTCGGGGTCTTTTTCTTTCATATTCGCGAACAATTCGACAGTCTCGATCTGCACAATCTGGAATCGCTGAAAGAGGATTGACATGGCCCTTCTTCTCCTTCTCGGATTTCCGCTGTTCGGCAGCCTGTTATTGGCACTGGCCGGAACCCGTCCATGGGCGGCGGGTGCGAATATCCTGATCAGCTTGGGCACATTCGTGGGTGGCGTCTGGCTGACGGTGCACGTGATCATCAATGGATCTTGGATCACGGCCGGACAGGAGTTCTTCGTGGACCCGTTGAACATGTTTTTGGTGGTCCTGACTTCCTTGATCGGGCTCACGACGTCACTTTTTTCGCGCCCTTACCTGCGGGTCGAGCAAGACCATGGACGTCTCAGTCAGAGACAACTCCGGCTTTACTACGGCATGTTCCAGTTATTCATGTTTACCATGCTGCTCGCACTGACAACTAACAACATGGGCGTACTGTGGGTCTCGATGGAGGGGGCCACACTGACAACCGTATTGTTGGTGTCGCTTTACAGGACTCCGGCGAGTATCGAGGCGGCATGGAAATACTTTATCCTGTGTGGTGTCGGCATTGCCCAGGCGCTGTTTGGGACCATCCTGCTCTACTTTGCCGCGGAGAAAATCCTTGGGAACGTGGGCGTCAGCGCTCTGCTCTGGACGCATCTAAACCAGGTCAAAGGACGGCTGGAGCCGACCGTGCTTTCGATCGCGTTTGTGTTCCTCCTGGTCGGCTACGGCACCAAGGCAGGTCTTGTTCCCCTTCACAACTGGCTGCCGGATGCGCACGCTGAAGGCCCGGCGCCGGTCTCGGCTGTTTTGTCCGGTCTGCTCCTTAATGTTGCCCTCTACGCGGTGGTTCGCTGCAAGGTTCTGGTCGATGGGTCCGCGTATGCTGATCTGGCTCCCGGGCTGATGATGGGCTTTGGGCTCGTTTCCGTCACCGTGGCGGCATTTCTGCTCTGGCGACAGAAGGATATCAAGCGGTTGTTTGCCTATTCATCGATTGAACACATGGGGATCGCCACGTTTGCCTTTGGCATGGGGGGGGCCATCGCGAACTTCGCCGCACTGCTCCAGATGACCGTTCACTCGCTCACCAAGTCCTCTCTTTTTTTCACGGTGGGTCATGCCGCCCAGCAGGCTGGTACTCAAGCCATCGACCGGATCCGCGGCCTGGCGACTGCGAGCCCCACGGTGGGATGGGCTCTCATGATCGGCACGCTGGCCATCATCGGAATGCCGCCGTTTGGCGTCTTTACCAGTGAATTCCTGATTCTTCTCACTGCGATGAGGGCAGATCCCTGGGCAACGCCGATTTTGCTGATTACGCTCGCGGTCGCGTTCGGCGCGATTTTTTCGCGTGTTCAGGATATGGTGTTTGGTGAGACCAACCTGAAACCGCTGTCCTCTACACCGGCGCTGCTGCTGGTGTTCGCGCAACTTGCCCTGGTCCTCCTGCTCGGGATCTATATTCCCCACGATCTTGCCGAGTGGTACCGCGCGGCGGCGAGGCTTATCGGATGAGCGTCATGGACTACACAACGCACGGTGAGGTCGTCGAGATGCAGACGGGTGCCATTCCGGTTCGTCTCGTCCGTGTGCCCCCCGAACGTCTGCAGGTGCTCTGCGGCGCAGTCGACGCCCAGGGGGGGGTCCTGCAGGCGCTTTGGGCTTCCGACCAACGAATGACGGGCGGGGGATTCCTGCTCCGGATTGCCCTGCAGGATGACGTGGGGCTGGTGATAGTCGAGCTGGCCCTCCCTGCTGAATCACCCAGTTACCCATCGATTGCCGGCCTCTTTCCTGCGGCCGGACGCATGGAGCGCGCCGCTTATGACCTCCTCGGAGTCCGTGCGGAAGCTTCGGATCAACGGCCATGGATCCGTCATCAGGCCTGGTCTGAGGATCGTTTTCCCCTTCGCCACGACTTTGATCTCGGACCCTTCGGTGGACCCCCTGCCGACGAATCGTATCCCTTCGTGCGGGTCACGGGGGATGGCGTACACGAACTCGCCGTGGGCCCGGTCCATGCGGGTACGATCGAGCCCGGTCACTTCCGTTTTTCCGTCGTGGGTGAAAAAGTTCTTCGTCTCGAGGAGCGGCTCGGCTATACCCACAAGGGTATCGAGAAAAGATTTGCCATGCTGCCGGCATTCGGTGCCGAGAGGCTCGCGGCCCGGGTATCCGGGGATTCGGCGGTAGCATTCTCCTGGGCCTACTGCATGGCACTTGAAATGATCTGCGGGATCAGCCCGCCTCTACGCGCCCTGTGGTTGCGCGCGCTCTATCTCGAACGGGAGCGGATTGCCAATCACCTTGGAGATCTCGGGGCGCTCGGTCAGGATGCCGGATTCGGAATTGCGCTGGCACAATTTTCACGCCTCAAGGAAAATCTGATCCGGGCCAATCAATCGGCCTTCGGTGCCCGCTACCTCATGGATGCCGTGATCCCCGGAGGCGTTGCCACCGATCTCGATGAATCGCGGCGGTGGATGCTGCTTGCCATGATTCCCGGACTGGAATCCGAACTGAGCCTCCTGTCGGAGATTTATGATGATCACGCGGGTCTTCAGGACCGGTTCTCGGGGACGGGCTGTGTCAATCCCCGGCTCGCTCGCCAGCTGGGACTGGTGGGGCTCGCGGGCCGGGCCAGCGGGCAGGGGAGGGATGCGCGGCGAGATCCCGGCTATGCACCCTATGACACGCTTGACGTGCATCCGGCCGGCAGTCTCGAAGGTGACGTCCGAGCCCGCGTCTCCGTACGGTTCCAGGAACTGTTTGAGTCACTCAGGCTGAGTCGCATCCTGCTTGAACGGCTTCCCTCGACACCGCATCGCGGACCGCTGCCGGACAAGGTACCGGATGGATTCGGGCTCGGACTGGTCGAAGGTTGGCGGGGCCCGGTCCTCGTGTCCCTTGAAACCGCGGGCGGCACCATCCATCGCTGTCACCCCCACGACCCTTCCTGGCAGAACTGGCCGGTGATCGAACACGCAATGATCGGCAACATCGTGCCCGATTTCCCGCTGATCAACAAGTCGTTCAACCTGTCCTACAGCGGGCAGGATCTCTAGAGGCCCACCCGTCATGCTCCGTACCCTGAAACAGATCATTCGGACCGGACTGATTTCCGAATCCCCCGCTTCGGGTGGCGAGGATCCCGGAGGCACATCGAAGCTCCAGGCCCGGTTGCATCGGCGCTTTGGCCGTGCACTGGCGATCCGCCATGTCGATGCGGGGTCCTGCAACGGCTGCGAGCTCGAGATTCATGCGGTCAACAATCCCTACTACAACCTCGAAGGGTCCGGGATCCGGTTCGTGGCCAGCCCGCGTCATGCCGATGTGCTGCTGGTGACGGGCCCGGTTTCACGGCATATGGAGACTGCCCTGAAGCTGGTGTATGACGCGATGCCCGACCCGAAATGGGTGATTGCGGTTGGGAACTGCGCCTGTACGGGGGGGGTCTTCGGGGTGGGTTACGCGAGCTGTGGGTCGGTGGCCAGCGTGCTTCCCGTGGACCGGGTGGTCAGCGGCTGCCCCCCTCCGCCAGAGGCGATTCTTCGCGCGGTGCTCTCAGTCGTGCGGACGGGTCGCAAGTGATGCATGCGGGCCCCGTGTCCTCATGGCGAACGGTCGCAGATGGAGGCCGCGTCACGGTCCCACTGGCGTGATTCCACCCCACGCCACAAAACCTCGGTCGAACCCGGGGCGGGGGCAGCCTCAGCCCCCGCCGCGTTGATGAACCCCCCCGAACTCAGGGTCGGGGTGAGACTCGACCACAGGACAGTGGGGCGAGCCGGATGGGCACCGGAGTCAACTCCTTCCGGTGGTTTTTCTCCAAGAGGGAGATCG
>JAKARN010000125.1 GCA_021828425.1 Pseudomonadota bacterium
AGAGATCGAGGCCGGCCTGGCCCGGCTCCTCGAAAACCGGGAGACCGGGCGCTGGTCACCGACCCCAAGATCCCGAAGAGGAACGCCCATGCCGAGCGTTTCAACCGCACCATTCAGAAATCCTCCTTCGATGACCCGAGGATCTGCTCTTTACCGATCTGGCACGGTTCAACAGGTACGAGCCAGCTGGCTGGTCTTCCAAAACGCCCAGTAACCCCCCTGATCCTTCCTCCTCGAACACCCGCCCCGAGTGCCAAAGGGGGGTGGACGCGTACACTGCCTTGAAAAGTTGCTTCCGGTTGCCGATAATCAAGGGTCGACCGCCGAGAGCAAGCATTTGAGTCATCACTCATTCCCAAAGGCATATTGAGCGATGAATTTCATCGCGATTCTTGTCACGTTGGCCTTGGACCGGGGGCTTCGCCACCTGGAATCCATCCGGGACCACCGGGTCGGCAACTGGTACTTCGGGCTCCTCAAGCGGATCCCGGGAGGATCGGCCGAGTTCGCGCTCGTCCTCACCGTGCTCGCCGTCGTCCTCCCGGCACTCGTGGTCGACGGGATCCAGCTCGGGCTGGCCTCCCTCTCGCCGATCCTCGGATTCATTGCAGCGGTTGTGATCCTCCTCATGAGCCTGGGTCCGCGCGATGCCCTGCACCTGATCCAGGAATACCGGAAGGCCGTGGAAAACAAGGATAATCTGGCGGCGACGCGGATCGCACGCCTCTTGATCGAAGATGCCCCGCCCGCCGGACAGGAACCCTGCACCGAGGCGGTCGCGGAATCTCTCCTGGTCCGGATCAATGACCGCCTGTTCGCGCCCCTTTTCTGGTTCCTGATCCTGGGCCCCAGCGGAGCCGTCCTCTACTGGCTGTCGAAAAACGCGGTCTGCGCGCTCAAGCCCAAATCGACTCACGAGACCAAAAGCCCCCATGCCGAAATCGCCCTGCGCATCCATGGCGTCCTGGCCTGGATTCCGGCCCATCTCCTGGCCATGAGCTACGGTCTGGTCGGCAGTTTCGACAGTGTCTGGCGGGTTGTCCGCGAGTACTACCGCGAGTGTGAACGCCGGTTCTTCGAGAACAACGAGGCCGTGCTCGCCTGTGCCGGCAGAGGTGCGATCGAGGCTGCAGGCCTGGATCCCGCCGATTGCCTGGGCCGGCTGGATCGCGCACGCGTCATCGCCACCCGTGCGCTCATCCTCTGGCTGGTCGTGATCGGCCTGTTCACGCTGGGTGGATGGATCCTCTGATCCAGACGGCCGAACGGGGGCACTTCTGGTAAACTCAAGTGCCGGGTGATTGTACGTGCTAGGCGTCGGCTTCTTGCCGTCCCCTTTTCGGTTCACGACCTGTGTCGTAGTGATGATGGACCCAAAAACAGCCCGTGCTGTCAGAATGTTTCTTGACCGAGTACCCAATGACGTCCGGTACGAGAAGGCACTGCTGTTTGGTTCGCGCGCACGGGGAGATTACCGGGAAGACAGCGACGCCGACGTTGCGCTCATCGTTGACGGGTCTGGCCATGATTGGGACCTGCTTTACCAGCTCGGCGGAATTTCATTTGACGTATTCGCGGATACCGGTATCCGGGTTCAGCCGGTGATCATTCCATTGCGCGAGTGGCGGGATCCAGAGGCAGCGATGAGGCCGTCGTTCGTCAGAAACATTTCGAAGGAGGGGGTCGCTCTGTGACCGACCGCTTGATCTGCGTCTTTATGACGAAAGCATACCGCGCGCTCCAAACGGCGGAGCTCGTTCTTGCCAGTGGAGACGCTGATGCTGCAGTAAACCGTGCCTTCAACGCGAGGGAGAACGCCATTCTCGCGGCCTCTCTGCGGGCGGGTGTTCCCGAAAGTGATTTACCCGGGACCCATACGGGGTTGAACACGGTGCTCTGGGAGAGCTTGGTTAAGCCCGGAAAGTTTGACCGCGAGGTCGCGCGCCTGTTGAGTCGGGTGGAAACGCTGCGCATCGGGGCGGACTATCGGGGAGAGGAAATCCAGCCATCTACCGCAAAGGACGCTCTTGCAGACGCCAAGACGTTTGTCGGGATCGTGGAGAAGCGGTTCGGGTTGGACAGGGTGCCAAAGCATGAACTCGCTGCGAAAGTGCAGAGGCGCGAGAAGGACCATGATTTTGAAAGGTGAGCCCGCGAGTCACTTGGGCCCGGACCCGTTTTTCATCTGGGTTCTGATCTTGGGGCGGGCGGTGCCGTTCCCTGTGGGTTCCCGAAGTACGCCATGTGTGTTCTCCACCCGAAGGAGAATCATGAGACACCAAGCTTCCCTGCCGAAATCGCCCAGCGCATCCTCGGCATGCTGGCTCGGATCCTGGGCACCCGTGCGCTCATCCTCTGGCTGGTCGTGATCGGCCTGTTCACGCTGGGTGGATGGATCCTCTGATCCAGACGGCCGGAAGGACGCGCCAGCCCACCCATCCGCTGGTCCTGCTGCTCCCCGGTTTGTTCCTCTGTGCTGCAGCGCCGGTCGGGGCGGTCCCCGGAAGTCCGGTGCGGGTCGTCACCCTCTCCCCGGCGCTCGCCGCGATGGTGTTCGAGATCGGTGCCGGATCCGAACTCGTGGGCACGGTGCGCTATAGCCGGGATCCTCCCGCGGCCCGGCGCGTGCCCCGTGTGGGGGATGCCTTCGGTCTCGACCTCTCCCGGATCGTCCTGCTCGATCCCACCTGGATCCTGGCCTGGAAGGGAGGCACTCCTGCAGCCGACCTCGCATCGTTCAAGCGTCTCCATCTCCGGGTGGTGACGCTCGGGACCGGACATGTGCGGGGAATCACCCACGAACTGGTCACGATGGGTCGACTCCTGGGCCGCATCCGGCAGGCGCGGCGGGTGGCGGACCGCTTCCGGGCCGCTGTCCGGTCTCTCCGGCAACGCCATCGCGGCCGGATGCGGGTCCGGGTCTTTTACGAAATCGGGCGCCACCCGCTCTATACGGTGGGCAGGGACCAGATCATCAGCCGGGCCATCGCGCTCTGCGGAGGCGTCAACCTTTTTTCCGACGTCCCCCACCTGGCCTTCCCCGTTTCCCTGGCCTCCGTCCTGACCCGCGATCCCGGGCTGATCGTGGTCGGGCACCCCCGGTCGGTCGCTTTCTGGAAACACTTTCCCGAAATCGCCGCAGTCCGCGATCACGCGGTCGACCGGATTCCGCCCTCCCTTCTGGCCCAGGCCTCCCCCCGCATGCTTCGGGGACTCCGGATGCTCTGCCGGGATATCAGCCGGGCCCGGTGCCCGCTGTCCCCTCCGGGGGCTTCTTCTGCCGCTTGTGGTGCCAGAGTTCCTCCCGGCCGCCCTCCTCGCGGAGGAGGACGCGTGCGAGCACGAACAGGAGGTCCGAGAGGCGGTTGAGGTAGCGCCGGTTTTCTGCTGTCACGGCCTCGCCTGCGGTGCAGGTCTCCCGTTCCGCCCGGCGGCAGACGGTGCGGGCGATGTGGAGCGCGGAGGCAGACGGTCCCCCACCCGGCAGGATGAACTCGGCCAAGGGCGGGAGGGTGGCGTTGTGGCGGTCGATGGCCGCTTCGAGAGCACGGGTGGCCTCCGGGGCCAGGAGGGGAGGGAGCCCGGGGGTCGCGATCTCGGCCCCGATGTCGAAGAGCGCATGCTGGACGTTCATGAGAAGAAGGTCGATTTCCGTAGGCAGCGAGTGGCTGCGCACCCAGCCGAGCACGCTGCTGAGCTCGTCGATCGCGCCGTACGCCCCGACCCGCGGGTCGGTTTTCGGAACCCGCTCGCCGTTGCCCAGCCCGGTCGTCCCGTCATCGCCGGTCCGGGTGTAGATCTTGCTCAGCCGATACCCCATGGTGGTCTCCGACTCCCCGCTCAATAGTGCCAGAGTACGTGAAAAAAGAGCGCCCGTCCCTCCGTGTTGTAGCCTGCGACCTCCGTATAGGCGACATTGAACACGTTGACGAGGCTCGCCTGGAGGCTCCAGTGGCGCGACAGGTCAATCCCGGCCACGGCGTCCGTCACGACGTAGCCCGGGTCGATCGTGGTCGTGTACGGGGAGTCGGGCCGCGGCCCCGAGGCCAGCCATTCGACGCCGGCGTATCCTCCCGGCCACTCGTAGTGCAGGGAGGCGGTCAGGCTGCGGCGCGAACGGCGGGCCAGCTGCGTGCCACTCACGAGATCGCGCGGATCCTGGACCACCGCCTCGGCGCGGATCCGCCAGGGCCCGAATCCGGCCCCGTAGGTGAGGTCGACGCCCTTGATCTGGGCCCGGTCGATGTTCTCGTTGATGCCTTCGGGGTATTGCGCGGTGGGACCGAGGTAGACGATCAGGTTCCGGATCGTGTCCTCGAAGAGGTCGATGCCGAAGTGGCCGTAGGTCCCCATTTCCTGGTGGAAGCCGAGATCGACCTCGTGGGAGGACTCCGGGGCCAGGAGGGGGTTGCCCCCGAAACCGAAACGGTCTTCCGCGCTCGGAGCCCGGAAGCCGCTGCCCCAGCTCACGCTGATCCGGCTGTCCGGGGTGAGGAAGACGTTGCCGCCGAGGTTCCATTCGTTGTGGGAGCCGAAACTCTCGTTGTCGGAGTGCCGGAGAGTGGCGAGCAGGCGGAAGCGGCGCCAGTGCCAGTCGTTTTCGGCATAGAGGGAACGGGTCCAGGTGTGTTCATCGTAGGCCGTGCCGAAGACCTGGGAGGCGGTCCGTTCGTCCTCAAGCGAAATCCCCGCGGTGAGGAGATCGGTTCCGCTCAGGACGAGGTTGTTCTGCCAGTCGGCCGTATAGCGTCGGGTCAGGGCAAAATCGGGACTCTGGTTCGGGTTCAGCACGTCGTTCTGGTTCTGGCCCAGCACGTTCTCGTAGCGGCTGATGAGCCACTCGCTGGACCAACCGGAGGTCAGCCGGCTTTGGGCCGCGAGACTCAGGATGCGGTCGTTGTAATCCTCGCTGGCCGACTCCAGGTTGAAGTCGACATAGTCGGTCTGTCCCGTGGATTGCCACTGGCGGAGTTCCAGGCTGCCTGTGGGAATCCGGAAGCGGAGGAAGGCATTCAGGGTCGTATTGAGGAATCCGGCGGAGAGGGGACTTGCGGTCTGGGGCGGGAAACCGTCGGTCTGCTCGTGGGAGACATCGGCACCGGCTTGGACGGTGCCGTTGCCGTCCGCAATTCCTGCGCTCTCGTCGGTCGTCCGGAAACGGCCCCCCCCCACTCCGACGTGGGCGTGGAGCCGGCGGGCACTCCCGCGCGTGATGATGTCGATGACGCCGCCGATCCCGTCCGACCCGTACAGGGCCGCGGTCGGTCCCTCGACGATGACGATGCGTTGGATGTCGTCGAGCAGGAGGTTCTGGAGTGGGGGTTCGCCGATGTTGCCGCCGTTGACCTTGACCCCGTTGATGAGCACGAGGGTCTGGGCACTGTTGGCTCCCCGGATGAAAATCGAGGAGGGTTGTCCGGGGCCGCCCGAGGTGTCGACAGCGAGTCCG
>JAKARN010000126.1 GCA_021828425.1 Pseudomonadota bacterium
ATCTGGGACTGGGGCAGTTTTCATCTCTACCGTTCGGGCATCCCCATCCCCAAAATCCTCCATCTCTGCCCGAATACCTTTGCGGCGCTCAAGCTTCTCCCCCTGGCCCGCGGCCGCAACCATGCACCCGAGGTTTTCTTCTCGATCCTGAAACCCGGGGTTGAGCTGCCGCCCCATCACGGCCTGTCCAATGCCAAGCTGACCCTCCACCTGGGCCTCGTGGTCCCCCCCGAAACCGCGATCCGGGTCGGCGGCGAGTCGCGGCACTGGAAGGAGGGCCGCTCTCTCCTCTTCGACGACAGTTTCGAGCATAGCGCCTGGAACCACGACACCCGGCCACGGGCGGTTTTGATCGCGGACATCTGGAACCCGGCTCTCACCCCAATCGAACAGGAACTGGTGGAACGAGCGATCGATGCGCACAGTCGTTTTTATGAGGAATACTTCTCCTGACGGGACCATCCGGACGGAGCTGGGGGAGACCGCAACGGATGCTCTCCCGGACCGGATCCGGCCCACATGATCTCCTCCCCGATCCCCGGGCTGGAACCGGTTTTCGCGGTCCCTCTGTACACCACCGTTCTATCCAACGCCCAGGGATTAAACAGCCGGCTCGAGGAAAAACTGGGCCTGTGGGAATCCCACCCCCCCCAGGAGAGCCATCGCCGACCGAGTCCGGTCTCCAAGCCCGGGGTCTACGAGAGTAGCTTCGATTTCTTCCAATGGGAGGATCCGGATGTCCAGACCTTGGGCCGGTTCTGCCTGAATCAGGTGGGATATCTGGTCCATCGCCTGAACGGATACGAAAGCCGCGACATGGAAGAACTCCGTTTCTACCACCACAGCTGGTTCCACCTGACCCGGCCGGGTGGCTATACCAGTTATCACAACCATCCCATGGCCTCCTGGTCAGGGGTCTATTGCGTCAACCCCGGCATTCCCGATCCGGGAGACCCCCAAAGCGGCACACTCCGGTTCTTTGATCCCCGAAACGCCGCCAGCATGTTTCTTGATCCCGGCAACAGTTACCTGCTTCCGCCCTACGGGTTCGGCACGCTGCCCCATCGTTTCAAGGCCGGGGAACTCGTGCTTTTCCCCTCCTACCTCAACCACGAGGTCGCCTGCTTCCGGGGAGAAGGGATCCGGATCACGATTGCCTTCAACGTCTGGATCCGTTACGCCGACGAACCCGCCTTCGAGCCGGGGCTCCGCCGTGCCATCTCCCGGCAGTCGGCCTGAACACTCATGGATTCCACCCAGAAGAAAGAGACACCCGGGCTTGATGCCGGCCTCCGCGCGCTCCGCGACCGGAACTTTCCGCTCGCCCGGGAACGGTTTAGCGCCCAAGCCGAAAAAGGGGATGGGCAAGCCATGGCCTATCTCGGGCTCATCCACCTGCGTGCGCTCGGCACCCCGTACGACCCCGTGCAAGCCTTCGAATGGACGGAACGTGCGGCCCGGATGGGACTTCCGAGCGCGGAACTCACCCTGGCCCACCTCTGTTACCTCGGGATTGGCTCCCCCCGCAATCCGGGACAGGCCTCCCGTCTGCTTCTGGCCTCGGCCCGTTCGGGCCATGCCCCGGCCCTGCGCACCCTGGGCCTGGTCTACCTTGGACTCGGCTCGAGCTGGCACGGTGTGGCTGAACGCTGCCTCGAAGCCGCGAGCGCTCAGCGCGATCTGTTTGCGGTACACGCCATCGCCCTGGGCCGGCTGACCCGGGGCGAGACGGCCCGGGCCCTGCCGCTTCTCGCGTGGGCCGGAACCCAGGGGTTCTATCCCAGCCTCCTCCACCTGAAGCGCCTCCAGGCCAGTCTCGGTCTCGACACCGTCCGACATCACGCGATCGCCGAGCCGGACTATCCCAGCCGACCCCACGTTCCCGATTTGCCGGAATTCCCCTGGGAACCCGAAGCGCCGTCCCCAAGCCGCATGCTGGACCCCCGGATCGGGCTCCGCATCCAGGAAAAGCTCCTGGAGACCATCGAATGCGACTACCTGATCGCGCTCGCCGTCCCGGCACTTCGGCCCTCTGAAACGCGCGAACCCGGAAGCGGCCGCATCGTGAAGAACCCCATCCGCACCTCTTCCGCCATGAATTTCCCCCCCAATCTCGAGGATCTCGTGGTCTTCCGCCTGGAAGAACGGATCGCGGCATGGTGTGGCTTGATACTGGCTCAGGCCGAACCATTGGCTGTCCTGCGTTACCGTCCCGGTGAAGAGTACCGGCCCCATTTCGATGCCTTCGATGAAAGAACGCTTGCGGCGGATACAGAAGGGATCAGGCTCGGCCAGCGCACCGTGACCGCGCTCACCTACCTCAATGCGGATTTCACCGACGGCGGGACCGGCTTTCCGGCACTCGGGGTCACCATCCGGCCTGAAGCCGGCCAGATCCTGGCATTCTCCAACCTCGACTCGACCGGAGCCCGGAATCCTTTGGCGCTCCATGCCGGCCAGCCCGTCGGGCAGGGTGAAAAGTGGCTGGCCACCCTCTGGTTCCGCGAGCGACCCGGGGCCCGCCAGCCGGATTCAGCCGACCCTGATCCTTCGGCCATTTCATAAAGGAAGGTACTCGTAAAAGGGGTTGGAACGGAGTCAAAGCTCGCCCGCCTCGGTCATGCGGATGAGTGTTGAGATGTCCACGCCATAGTTCTTCTCCCGCTTCTCGTGCTGGTGTGGGTCCAGGGCTTCTGGCGGACCCACCGGGCGTCGCTTTTCCATCATCGGCAAGCCGTACCCGATGGCATCCTCCGGCCGTTCATGACCTATTCCGGGCGGATCAGGCTCGCGCTTGCGCTCGAACCGCGGCCGCTTCTGCTTGTGGCTGTGGATACTTGCGGTGAAGAGTACCCGGGCTCGTAGCGCCTCGAACGAGTAGCCGCGCCCTAGCCTGTTCGGCAGCCGAATCAGGCCCTTCAGGCTCTCCATGGAGGCGTTCGTGACCGGATGCTCGAAGTGGTTGAGGATGAACTGTTGCCAGTTGGTGAAGGCCTGGATCAGGTCGACAAAATAGGGTCCGAGCTCGGTCGGGATGGCCTTGTGCCACGCTTCGTAGCACCGCATGGCGTCCTCAGGTGTCCTGGCCTCATAGATGCCGTAGAAGTCCTCCTTGAGCCTGTACGCCTCACCCAAGGCCGGGTAATTTTTCGTCCAGCCGTCGAGGTTCAGGCGTTCCTCGTCGTTCAGATCGTGTTTACGCTTGAGCAACACGAATCGGTCGGGTATCAGCCCGCGCTTCTGCTTGAGCGTCAGTTCACCCCGCAACCCCCTGCGGGCCTTCTCCAGCGCCTGGTTCGCCATCCTGACGACATGGAACTTGTCGATGACGATGGTCGCATCGGGCAGCACGGCTTGAACCGCATCGCGGCAGGGTGCCCACATATCCATCGCCACGTACTGCACGCGGCTGCGGTTCGGCATCTTGAGCAGGGACTTGGCCACGGTGTCCTGGTTGCGGTTGTGGAGCATGTCCACGATGGTGTTTTTCTGGATGTTCAAGACGACGCAGCGAGGCTGGTTGATCATGCGGATTTCGTCGATTCCCAACCACTTCGGTGTCTCGAAGAGAACCGTCTGTTCAAGCTCGTTGATGTAGTCGCGGAAGATGTTGCGGATCGTCCCTTCTACCACGCCGGTTTCATCGGCCAGTGAAGTGAAGGTGCGCTTCAACGCCTGTTTGCCGATCCACTTCACCAGCCGATCCGTCATCATCCGGTTCTCGGCCAGTACCGGCAGTGCCTGCGAGAAGGTCTTGCCGCAGGACTGGCAACGCAGCCGCCTGGTGTCAATGCAGATGCCCACGTGCTTGCCATGCAGGGGCAGGTCTTTGAATACCTGCTCGCGGGTTCCCCACGAGGTCAAGCGGTCGGATTGGCAATGCGGACACGCCGGAGTCCCGTTTACCGGCTTGGCTGTGACGTGATATTCGTGGTCGGTTTCCTCCACGCGCAACACATAGTACTGCGGAAGATTCAGGATGTTCGTGGGCACAGTTCACGGCCTCGCGATTCGCGTCAGGGCAGTGCCGCAAGGCCGGATCATCAGCCAGACCGGCAACTGTTCATCGGGTTCGTGCGGGGCAAGATCAACGCCAGACAGCCGGACGATGGCGAACATACCCGAAGCCACGCTGCAGCATGGGCCAACGTGCCGAAGTTCGTGACATTCTGTCCTGCCACAATGGGCGTGACACCGAATGTCCGGACCAGTCTGAACATGTCCATCAAGACCGTGATGGCCTCGCCCAGACAGTCCCGTCGCTTTCCTGTCTTCCCCTGGGATTGTCGTTGTGGCCGACGAGACAGTAGCTGGCTTCGTGAGTCATGTCATCACCCGAGCCGGTGGCGTGGACGTGGTTCTTGATGCGCTCCCATTCAGGGTTCCATCCCATAGTCATCAGAACGGTCTGCTTCCATATTGCACACCCGGTCGAAGATCATGATTGCGAGATGCGCACAAGCTGCTTTAACCGCCCGCCAGTCCTGCCAGCGGGAATCGAGGTTCTTGTATTCGCTGAGTTCGGTTTCTTCCAGATCGTAGGGCAACGCGTTGGCGAGTTGCACTTGCAACTGCTGTAGCGGAGATTCGCCGCTGTCCTGCGGGTAGAGCCGGTCGAATGATTGAAGCGCGTGGGCAACACCCTCACTGCCCATGTGATCGGCCAAGGCCACGAAGTCGAGGTAATCCCGTGTGGCGTTGCGCTTGAGGATCAACGCCCCTTTGATGCGCAGAATCTCGCCTTCAGTTGGAACGGTGATCCGGGCACCGTGATAATCCACCACTGCCGTTTCCAGCGGTTCGTCACGGACAAGCTGGCGAACCCCCGTTTCAATGCCATCAAGGCTGCCGGGGATTTGCACGGGGCGCTGCACTCGAGCCGTTTTCCATCCTGCAACCGACTCAAGCTCTGTCAGCACTTCATCAAAGCGGTGGCGCAGGTCAGCCGGCACATGGTCGGCGTCACGCGAAAAGCGATGTTCAGCATGAATTGCTGAGGCAGTTCCTCCAACCAGAACGGCATCCGGCAGGATGCGCTGGAGCCGTGCGGCAGAGGATAGGACGAGTTCCCAGTCAGGGAGCGGGGCGGTGTTCTTTGGCATAGGGATCGGAGACGTAAGGGCGGCAAACGCGCTCCACCTTTTCCATTAGAGCGTGGTCGGACAAAACGGCCCGGCGTAGTTCAGCCCAGTCCTGCCACCGACCGCTTGAGATCACGTCGTCGATAGCGGCGAGAGTTAAGCGTTGATGGTTGAGGTGACGATGGAGCATGACAAACCACACACTTTTACGATTATCTATTTCTGCATCTTAACTCGAACAATCCACGAAATACAACACGGTTTTACGATTATGTGTCGTTATTCGTCATGTTCATGAGGGGCTCACCCAACCCAATCTTTATCACAAGTACCCACAATCGG
>JAKARN010000127.1:0-4302 GCA_021828425.1 Pseudomonadota bacterium
TGGATGAACGAATCCGACGCTTGGATCATGATTGATAGTGGTGGATCCCGGTCCAGTGCCAAAGGTGCCATCCGCCGGAGCTTCTGACGGAGCTGTTGCATGCCAGCCAAATTGGCGGTGGTATAGCCCCCCAGCTTGAACAGCCGGCCGATCGGCGTGAGTTGCGGAAAGATCGTGTGGCAAACCGAACAGGACCAGCCTGTCTGCCGGGCATAACTCGGGATGGCGTGGGCCGGTCGGGGGAATGCGAGGGTCACAAGAACCAGAATCACGGCCAGAATGAGGTGGTGTCCGGGATGTACGCTTGTGGGGGTCGCTCGCGTCTTCATGGAGACTGTCTCGGGTGGTGAAACGGGGATCTGGTCGGGTTCGGGGATTTCACTCAGAGGGTGGTGAGGTATTCGGCGACCGCCCGGATCTGGCGGTCCGTCAGGTGGATCGCGATCATGTGCATGATGTCGGCGTTCTTGTCATGGCGGACACCACTCTTGAAGAACCGAAGCTGCTCTTCCAGGTATTCTGCGTTCTGCCCTGCGAGGCGGGGATAAATGCCGCTCCCCGCGGCATCGGGTCCATGGCAGCTCATGCAGGCCGGAACATCCTGCTTCAGGATTCCTTGGTGGAAGATGATCTTGCCCGCCGCACTGAGGCGCCCACCCGGCTGGGGCGGAGGGGGCGGCTGGGAAGCGTACCATTGGGCAACCGCCACGATTTCCCGGTTGCTAAGCGCTTCACTCACCGGCCACATGTACATCACACCCGGTGGATCCGAGCGGCTGCCATCACGGAAAGCCTTGAGCTGCTCCTCGATATAGACTTTGCTTTGGTGGGCTAGGCGGGGAATGAAACCGAAGCGCGGGTCGCTGCCGTGGGTGCTGTGGCACATGTAGCAGCTGGTGAGCACACGAGAGGGGGGAGGGGCGGGTGTCGGCGGGGTTGCGGCGGACGCTGCTCTCCCGAGACAGGATACGAAGAGGATCAGGGTAAATCCAATGAAGAGGTGTTTCATGGGTGACCTCCAAGGAGCAGGGCCATCCGATTTCCCCATGTTAGCCTGTTTTTGAAGTTGGAGTCTTGACTTATGTCAAGGAGATTTCCGGTTGGCGGCTTGGCTGACCGCGTGGGCCACGGCCGCGTGTGTAGCAGGGTCGAGCACATCCGGAAGGATCTCCCCGTCCGGCGCGAGTTCAGCCATTCGGTAGGAGGCTGCGAGCAGCATCTCCCGCGTGAACCTGCGGGCCCGGGCATCGAGCGCGCCCCGGAAGAGGCCGGGAAAGCCCAAGGCGTTGTTGACACTGCGTCCATCGGTGGCAAAGGCCGCACCGGCTTCCAGTGCGTGTCGGGCCGAGATTTCCGGCTCGGGATTGGACAGGGCAAAAATGATCTGGCCCGGCTGGATGGAGGCAGGAGCAATGAGATCCTTGACCCCGGTGGTTGCAATCACGATTGAGGCGTCGTGCATCAGCTTCTCCAGGGTGACGAGGGTCCCTCCGAGCTGCTCGAACTCGTTGCGGGCTTCTGGCCGGCGGTCCGTTCCGATCAGGTCACGTACACCAAAGTCGCGGATGAGACGGGCGATCCCGATTCCGGCCGCGCCCAGTCCCACCTGGCCCACGACCGCCTCATGGAGATTGATCCCGGTCTTGCGCACGGCCGTGAGAAGGGCCGCCAGCGTAACCACCGCTGTTCCGTCCTGGTCATCATGGAGGACCGGCTTGTCGAGCGCCTGTTCGAGAGCCCGGGTCACGGTGAAGCAGGCGGGTGCCGCAATGTCTTCCAGATGGATCGCGGCGAAACTCCCTTCGATGGCCAATATGGTGTCCACAATTTTTCCCGGTTCAGTTTCGCGGAGCAGCACCGGGATCCCCGAGAGGCCGACCATCCGGCTGTAGATCATGGATTTCCCTTCCATCACAGGCAGTCCGGCCTGGGCCCCGATCGCTCCCAGTCCCAGGATGGCCGTTCCGTTTGTGACGATCCCGACACTATTGCCGTAGTTGGTCCATTCCCGGATCTTTTCGGGATCGTCTCGGATGGCCAGGCAAACGCGGGCCACTCCCGGGGTGTAGAGGTCACGCAACTGCTGGAGAGAGTCGAGCGGGACCTTGGCGACCATCTCGATCTTGCCACCACGGTGCCGATCGAAGACGCGGTCCGATTTGCCGACAAGCCGCGCGTTCGGCAAGGCGGCCAGCCGTTCGGTGACTCTCCGGCCGGTTTCCTCATCAATCTCGATCGTGATCTCCCAAGTGGTCCTGTCTTGGTGGCGACGGACGGCCGTGAGGTGATCGATCACGACACCGCACTCTCCGATTGCGGTGAGAATCCGGCCCAAGCTGCCTGGCCGATGTTCGGATTCGACAAGCAGGATTTCCGGGATCTGCATGCGTGGGATCGTAGGGTGGTCGTGAGAGGGAGGGTAGAGACTACTATAAACCCCAAGTCTCCGGATTCCCGCTCCGACCGCTCTTCGGGGTGGGTGCGGAGGACAGCCCCCGGGCGGGCGAGAACACTGGCCATGGGCTGCCCCTATAATATTGCTTGCGATTCCCTATCAATCTCCGTGGAGCCCGGCATGGATCTTCAAGACCGAAAATTCATCCAGACCTTTTCCATCTTCCTGCTGGCGCTGCTCGTTACTGCGGTCCTCCTGATTTTCCTGGCGAATGGGCTTGCCATCCGGTCCCGTGATGAAAGTTTTGGGTCTTCCCGCCTGGCCGAGCGGCAGGCCTACCTGCGGCTGCGGCCAGTGGGCCAGGTCGGCCTGGAATCAAAATCCGTTTCGGGGGAGGGCGCCGCGACGCCTATGATGGCAACTGTCCAGGGCCCGGCTCTCAAGACACCGGCCGAGATCAGGCATTTCATGACAGCCCAGGGCTGTTTCGCCTGTCATGCCATCGATAGCAAAGTGGTGGGGCCGGCCTATGCCTGGGTGGCCTACCGCTTCCGTGGGCAGGTTGCGGCGGCCGTTGTGAAACTGGCCCACAAGATCATCAAGGGAGGGGTGGGTTACTGGAATCCGTGGACCGGGGGGATCGCCATGCCGGCCCATCCCCAACTGTCTTTGGCCCAAGCCGAAACCTTGGCCCGCTGGGTACTGGCCCAGCACCCCTTGGCACCACCCAAGCCCTGATCCCGGGAAGTAATCGCCTCGGAATCAGTGGCGAGGCGTCTTGCGGGAGGGGGCCTCTCCTGTCTCGGACTTATCGCGGCCACCCATCTCCTCGAGTCGGGCGGTGAGTGCCTCGATCCGTTCCGACAGACGCGTGGCCAGTTCGCGCTGGGCCTCAAATTCCTCGCGCGTCACCAGATCCAGGCGGCTCAAGGCACCGTTCATGCGGGCCCTCAGGTTCTTCCTGAGGTCCCGACCCAGGTCCTCGAGATCATCGGGGAGGGCCTGCCGGATCTTGCACAATACCGAGTCGAGCGAGTCTGAAAGCGTAGCCATCTTCTTTCTCCGGTCCTGTCGGGCACGAAAGCATGAAGGGTATATAGTTTAACGCGTTTGACCCATCCGAATCTGCGCTCGAAGCGGGGGAGGCAGCTCAATGAAGATGATCACGGCCATCATCAAGCCGTTCAAACTGGATGCAGTACGTGAAGCGCTCAATGCCGTGGGGATCGAGGGGCTGACCGTGACGGAGGTCAAGGGCTTCGGCCGGCAGAAGGGGCATACCGAACTCTATCGAGGAGCTGAATATCTTGTTGATTTTCTTCCAAAAACAAAAATAGAGGTTGCGATTGTCGATGAACTTCTGGAGCCTGCACTGGCTGCTATTGCGCACTCCGCTCAAACCGGTAAAATCGGGGATGGCAAGATTTTCGTTCAGGATCTGGTCCAAGTTGTGCGAATCCGGACGGGAGAGGCCGATGTCGATGCGTTGTCGTGAGATGAGGTGGCAAATCGTTGTGGCGATGGTGGGTGCCGGGATGGCGGCGGCCCTGTTGGCCGCACGTGGGGTGCAGGCCCATGGAATCTACCGCTGGGTCGGTCCTCATGGTACCGTCCACTACTCCGACGTGCCGCCTGATGGCGTGCGTTATCAACGTCTTGCGCTCTCGGCACCCTCGAGCTTTGGCGGCAGAAGCGCTCCCAAGACTGCGGTCAAGGCGCCGTCTGGTAAAAAAGGCAAACCCAAGCCCGTGGCCCGCAAGGTGCCCGGTTTGACCCCCGCGCAGGCGCAGGTGTTTTGCCAGGTGGCCCGTAGGCGGTACCAGCACCTGGAATCGGTTCGCCGGCTCCAGCTCGTCCAGCCGAATGGCAAGAGTCAATATCTTAGCGGAGAGAATCTGGTCCAGTAC
>JAKARN010000127.1:4312-5351 GCA_021828425.1 Pseudomonadota bacterium
GTCCAGTACAAAAACAATGCCCGGGCCCGTATGCAACTTTTCTGCAAAAAAGCCGCATCGGCACCCGGTTAGCTCAGAGAAGCTGCTGGAAGAGCGTGGGGAGGCCGTCAACGAGGCCGCGGTGCAGTGCGCTTGAATAGTAGCGAGGCGGCGGAGTGAGGGTGTCGGGCGAGCGGAAGCGATTGAGTGGAGTGGTTGAGGAGGCGAGGCTGACCGACCAGACTCCGGAGGGATAGGTGGGCTGCGAGAAGGGAAGAAGCAGGCGTTCCCGGAAGCCGGCCTGAGCGAGTCGTCCGTGGATCTGTTTCACGAGATCCGGGTAGAGGAAAGGGGACTCGCTCTGCAGCGCGAGGATCCCGTCCGGTTTGAGACGGCTGCGGCAGGTTCTGTAGAACTCGCTTTCAAAGAGCCCCTTGGCCGGACCGACCGGATCGGTGCTGTCAATACAGAGAACGTCGATACTGGCCGGTGGAGCCCGCTCGATCCAGCGCAGGGCATCCTCATAGTGCAGGACGGCACGCGGATCGTCTCCCGCCCGGGCCAGCTCAGAGAAGTGGCGCCGGGCGAGTGCCGTGACGGCTTGGTCGATCTCGACCTGTACCGCGGACTCGACCTCCGGGTGCTTGAGCACTTCCGTCAGGGTTCCGCAATCGCCACCGCCTACGATCACGACTCGTCTGGGCAGGGGATGGGTCAGGAGCGCCGGATGGACCAGCATCTCATGGTAGATGAAGTGATCTCGCTCGGTCAGCATGATGCAACCGTCGATGGCCATGAGATGGCCGAAATCCTCTGTTTCAAAGATCTCAATCGTCTGGTAGGGGCTTTCGACACGGGCCAGCCGCTTGCGGACCCGGAGCCCGATCGAGCATCCGGCTCCGGGAGCCGGTTCCACAAACCATTGGGTATCATCCATCATATGGGTACCTTCACCTGTCGAAAAGCGGACCGTCATGCCGGTTGAAACAACCACCCCCGATCCTCTCCTGTCAACGACCATGGGTACCCCGGCACGATCCCGCTATGGACTGCCCCGTTG
>JAKARN010000128.1 GCA_021828425.1 Pseudomonadota bacterium
AATCCCCACCACCCACTTTGTCCCGGTTGCAAGCCGGGAAGATCTCGAGCCCGCGCTGGCCATCACCGGATTGCCGGCCATGCTCAAGACCCGGCGCTTTGGCTACGACGGGCGGGGTCAGGCTGTGATCGGGGATGCCGCTCTCCTGGATGCTGCTTTCCAGCGCTTCCTGGGTGCTCCGGGCGTACTGCTTCTGGAGAACCGCATCGCCTTCGAGCGTGAGCTCTCTCTGGTGGCGTGTCGCGGCCGGGGGGGGGAGGCCTGTTTTTACCCGCTGGCCGAGAATGTGCATCAGCAGGGGATTTTGCGCAGTTCGCGCGTGCCCGCCCATGTGGATGCCGAGGTGATCCGCCAGGCCATGGGTTACGCGAGGAGCCTCCTCGATCATCTGGATTATGTCGGTGTATTGGCCATCGAGTTTTTTCTCGAAAACGGCAAGCTGATCGCCAACGAAATGGCGCCACGGGTTCACAATAGCGGGCACTGGAGCATTGAGGCGACCGAGACCAGTCAGTTCGAAAACCACCTCCGGGCCATCGCCGGCCTCCCCCTCGGCGAGACCCGGCTGCGGGGTGAGGCCCTGCTGGTCAATGCGGTCGGCCGGCTGCCCGAAGTCCGTTCACTGCTTGAACTGCCCGGGGTTCATGTCCACGACTACCGGAAATCGCCACGGCCGGGCCGCAAGGTGGGTCATGCGACGCTCCTGGCCTCTTCCGGATCCGACCTCGAAAAGATCATGCCCAAGCTTCTCGTGCAGATGCCTTTTGAGACCACCTCCTGAGTCCTCCGGGTTTCACTGCCTGTCCCCCTCAAGGTTTTTGATCCCATGATTGCTCTCGGTTCGGATCTTGTGCCCCCGCCGGCTCTCTCGGAGGGGATCCCGGATGAGCGCCGGCGTTTCCGGCTTGCCATCCTCACTTTGGCCCACTTCCTGAACGACGGAGCGGTCAATTTTCTGCCGGGTGTCCTGCCTGCCGTCTTGGTCCGACTGGCACTCCCCGATGCTGACGCGGGGCTCGTCATGTCGGCCCTTCTGGTCGGGCAGGGTCTGCAACCCCTCATGGGCTGGCTGTCCGATCGTTACGGACAGGCCTGGTTTCTCATCCCCGGACTCTCGCTCAGCCTTCTGGGCGGGGCCTTCGTCGGTCTGGCAGGCAGCCTCTGGATCTTGATTGCGATCCTGTTGACGATCGGGATCGGTAATGCCGCCTTCCACCCGCCGGGGCTCGCCACCGCTCGCCGGATGGCCCGGAAGGAACGGGCCAGCCTGGTCATGTCGGTTTTCCTCGTGGGCGGGGAGATCGGCCGGGGCCTGGGACCCCTGCTCGCCAGCCTGATCATCCTGCTTTGGGGATTCCACGGTCTTTTGATCCTGGTCGTGCCGGTTTTCTGTCTCGTGCCCCTGCTTCCCCGCCTGCTCCCTCCGGCGGGCCCAAAGGTGCGAACCGCATCAAGCGATCGGCGTTCCTGGGCAAAACGACTGCGCTCCCTGTGGCCCCTCCTGCTGTTTGCCGGCCTCAGATCCAGCCTGGTCTATGCCAGCGTGACCTTCATCCCGATCCTCTGGCATGACCAGGGCGGTTCGCTCATTGTCGGCGCTTCACTGGTGAGTGTGCAGCTCTTGGTTGGCGTCGTCGGTAACCTGGGGGGGGGTTGGCTGGCCGACCGGTTGGGGCGTCGACCACTGCTCGTCAGCATGAGTCTCCTCTCACCCCTCTTGCTTGGCCTCTATCCGCTGCTTCCCATGCCATGGGCTTACCTCGATCTCGGCGTGCTCGGAATCAGCCTGTTTGCGACCCTGCCGGTCACGATTCTGATCGGCCAGGACCGTTCTCATGGCGAACCGGCCTTCGGATCGGGGGTGGCTTTGGGTCTCGGCAATGCACTCGGTGCCGTGGGTCTCCTGATCCTGGGCGCCTGGGTCCCGCTGATCGGGGTCGGAGGCGTTCTCGATGGCGCCATTGGGGTGGGACTGCTGGCCGTGCCGGTCGCCTGGTGGGGACTCAGAGATCCCCCGCATCCGGGACGGGACGGGCTTCAGCCGGTCTGACGGGATGGTGGCAAGGCGAATCGCTTGGTGAAAACGATGGGCGAGGAAGGCGGATCCGTTCTGGAGCGGCTCTTCCATCCCCTGACCGCCGACTGGTTTCTTGGACGGGTGGGGAAGCCTCATCCGGTCCAGGATGAGGCCTGGCTCTCGATCGCCGAGGGGCGGAGTTGCCTGGTCATGGCACCCACGGGATCGGGCAAGACCCTGGCGGCTTTCCTCGTGGCGGTCGACCGGCTGGTGAGGGGAGGAGTGGGCCGTGGCTTGGATCCCGGCTGCCGGGTCCTTTATGTCTCGCCACTTCGTGCCCTGGCTGCCGACATCCGTCAGAATCTCGAGCCTGTCTGCGCCGGAGTGGCGGAGGCCGCCCGCCGGGACGGTGCCAGGGATTTTGAGATCCGTCTCGGTCTCCGGACCGGGGATACCCCGCCGGCCGAACGCCGCCGCCTGACGGACAGACCTCCTCATTTCCTGCTGACCACACCCGAATCCTTTTACCTCATGCTGTCGAGTCCGGCCGGGAGACGCCTGCTCAGCGGCATTGAAATCGTCATCCTGGATGAGGTCCATGCCTGGATCGAGACCAAGCGCGGAGCCCATCTCTTGCTGTCTTTGGAACGGTTGGAATCCCTGACGAAATGCGCCCCCCAAAGGATTGCCCTTTCCGCGACGGTCCGGCCAGCGGAACCCATTGCCCAGGCCCTTGCCGGGGGTGGATCTCCGTTGACGATCGTGGACTCGGGAAGTCTCAGGCCCCTGGACTGCAGAGTGGAGCTGCCGGTCGAATTCAAGGGTGGCATCCTGTCCACCGAATCCTGGGAGCGGCTTTATGACCGTCTCGTCGAACTGGCCCTGGGTGTCCGGACGACTTTGGTCTTTACCAATACCCGTCGACTGGCCGAACGCACCGCGCGGAGACTTTCGGAGAGACTGCCTGCTGGAAGCGTGGCCTGCCATCACGGCAGTCTTGCCCGGGAGGTGCGGGAAGACGTGGAACAAGGGTTCCGTTCGGGTGAGATCCGGATGCTGGTGGCCACCGCTTCGCTGGAACTCGGGATCGACCTCGGTTGCATCGACCTCGTCTGCCAACTGGGATCCCCACACCGCATCGACACCCTGGTCCAACGGGTCGGCCGTTCGGGGCATGGTCCCGGACGAGTCCCCTGCGGGCGTCTTTTCCCCCTCTCGCGCCAGGACTTGGCCGAATGTGTCGCCCTGCTCGCAGCCGTTTCCGGGCACCGTCTCGAAACCCTGGAAGTCGCGCACGGAGCCCTGGATGTGCTGGCTCAGCAGGTCATTGCCGAGGCATCCCTCGGCGACTGCGGGGACCGGGAGTTGTACGACCGCTTCCGGCGGGCGGCGCCCTACCGGGATCTTTCCTGGGAGACATTTACGGCACTGCTTGAAACCTTGTCCCAGGGGTATACGCGCCGGTCGGGCTATCGCCGTGATGCATTGGTTCTCTGGGATCGGGTCCAGGGCCGAATCGCGGCGCGGCCGGGTGCCCGGCTCACGGTCTGGCTGAACCCGGGAGTCCTGCCGGAGACGTTTGACCTGGAAGTCCGGTTGTTGCCTGCAGATGAGCGAATCGGTACGGTCAACGAGGATTTTGCCTTTGAAAGCAGTGTCGGCGACGTTTTCCAGCTCGGCAACTCGAGTTATCGGATTGTCCGGGTCCACGACCTCAAGGTGGAGGTGGTCCCGGCCCCGGGGGTGACTCCCAATATTCCGTTCTGGACCGGCGAGGCCCCTGGGCGAAGCCGGGAACTCTCCCAGGTGTTGGCAGAGCTCGAAGCGTCGGCCGGTCGCCATCTGGAGCGGGGAGACTCCCTGGAGAGCCTGCTGAGCACGATTCCGGGACTGGGATCGCGGGCTGCTGCGATGCTCACCCAATACTGGCGGGAAGCCCATGCCGCCTTCGGAGCCCTGCCCGGGCCGACGAAGGTTCTGGCCGAGCGTTTTTTTGACGAGGTTGGGGATCTCCACCTCGTCATCCATGCCCCATGGGGTTCGCGGATCAATCGCGCCTGGGGGTGGGCGTTGCGCAAGCGGTTCTGCCGGCAGTACAACTTCGAGCTTCAGGCCGCCGCGCTGGAGGACAGCCTCGTCCTTTCATTGGGACCGGTCCAGAGTTTTGAGCTCAAGTCCCTGCCTGGCTATCTCGGTACGGCGACTGCCTCCGAAGTCCTGACACAAGCCATTCTGGCGGCCCCGCTGTTCCAGACGCGCTGGCGATGGGTGG
Source organism: Pseudomonadota bacterium (assembly GCA_021828425.1). Next base: position 4,290 of record JAKARN010000128.1, read on the forward strand.
CCACGAATGCCCTGGCCGTGCCCCGCCGCAGTGCACGGGGCCTTCGACCTCCCCAGTTCCAGCGTTCAGAGGCCGAGGATCTGCTCGTCCGGCTGTTCCCGGATGCCTTGGCCTGTCCCGAAAACCAGATGGGCGAGATCGTGGTTCCCGACCATCCGCTTGTTGGCCAGGCCCTCGACGACTGTTTGCAGGAAGCTCTCGATATGAAGGGCTGGATCGGGCGTCTGGCCGGAATCGAATCCGGGACGATCCGCTGGATCTTTCGGGAGGCGGCTTCCCCTTCCGTGCTGGCCGAAGAGATTCTCGCCGCGCGACCCTACGCCTTTCTTGATCCCGCTCCGGGCGAGGAGCGGAGGACCCGAAATGTGGGCCGTTCCGTTCTGGAGACGGATCTCCCGACCTCCCTCGACGGGAAGGAGGGGGTCATCCGCCGTTTCCGGGAGTCCCTGCTTCCGGGGATTGCCACGGCAGATGATCTGGTGCACGAACTCGCGGACCGGGGGCTCGTCACCGTGGATCAAATCCAGACCTGGGGCGAGCGGACGGCAGCGGATCTCGGGCGACTCATGGATGAACTGGCCGGACGGGGACGGGCAGTCCGGGCCTTTTTGGGTACGCGTGAGTTCTGGGTGGCCGTGGAACGCCTTGCGGAGTTCCAGTGCTGGCAACCGGATCTTCGCTGGGAACCCGCGATTGACCCGCCTCCAGGAGTTCCGGGAAGGGAGGCTTCGGAAGCGGGTAGGGAGCTCCTCCGGAGCTATTTTGAATATTCCCCGCCGGAAACCGTCTCTCGCCTCGCCCTGCAGTTTGGATTGCCTGCAATCGATATCGAAAGCATTCTTTTGGGACTGGCTGGAGAAGGAACCCTCATGGCGGGCCACTATCTCCGGGAGGAAAGATCCGGGACGCTCCAGTGGGCCGACCGTCGGCTCCTGGCCCGCTTGCAGAGAGAGGTGGCACGTACCCGCCGTGTCGAGAAGCCGGCACGTCCGGTACGTGATTTTGTCCGTTTTCTTTTTCTCTGGCACGGGATTGACGATGAGGACAGCC
>JAKARN010000129.1 GCA_021828425.1 Pseudomonadota bacterium
TCTCGCCGTGGAATTTATCCACGCCTACTCACTGATTCATGACGACCTCCCGTCCATGGACAATGATGATTTTCGGCGGGGACGACCAAGCTGCCACCGCGCATTCAGCGAAGCCATCGCGATTCTGGCCGGTGATGCTCTCCAAGCCCAGGCCTTTGCCGTACTGAACCATATTCCCATAACGCTGGCGGAACCCGCCGCAATCGTAGATGCCACTCGATTCTTCGCGGACGCCTGCGGCAGTACCGGACTGGTCGGGGGCCAGACCCTCGACCTCGACCCCCAACATCAACCGCAGACGCTCGGGGAACTCAAAGACATGCACGAACGGAAAACTGGCGCCTTGATCCGTGCGGCGGTCGTGCTGCCCTATCTGCTTGCCTCGCCCCGCATCCAGGACGAACGAAACCGCCTGGATCAGATGGCCCAGGCTCTAGGATTGGCGTTCCAGATCCGGGACGATATCCTGGACGCCACCGCAGATCCGGAAACGCTCGGACGCGCTCCGGGCGGTGACGAAAGCCGGGGACGGGCGACCTTTGTGACGTTGCTCGGACTCGATGAAGCACGCCAGGCACTGGATGAAACGCTCGCGGCCTGCAGGTCAGCGTTGATCGGATTCGGCGCCCGTTCCGGGATGCTTGAATCACTGGTCAGCAATCTGTCCCTCCCGGGTGGGAATAAGGCCGGACCGCACAACACACCGCATGGGCCGACATCGATCTGACCCGCCGAACCCGCCCAAGCGGATGAGCGCGAGGCAAGTCTCGGGCTTCGGCGCCACTTCCCGGAGATGAGGATTCCCCCTTATGTTTTATAATTGGATGTTTCACTTGGTGGGCTAGTTTTGTCTTCCCTTTTTTGTTGACTGGGGTATTGCCATTGCTTTCCTTGCTCCTTCACTGTACAACGGCCGCGCTGAAAGGGATCTCCCAACCCCGATGACCACTCCAACCGACCGCCCCAGCATCCACTCTCAGGCACCGATGCCCGACGTTCAATCCGCCCAGGATCCCCGGGGTCTCGGACTTGACGAGGTCGGCATCCAGCGCCTCAAACTGCCGGTGGGGATCATGGAAAGATCCGGTAATCGACAGATGTCAGTCGGAACCTTTACTCTGGCCGTATCCCTGGCCGCTGACCGGCGCGGCATCCACATGTCCCGCTTGGTGGAGATCGTGCACACTCTGGCCCCTCATTTCACCCCGGACCGGGCCGTCGCCACCTTGGGGGAGATGTGTCAACGGGAGGAAGCAGCCCATGCAAGACTCGAGGTGGTCTTCCCTTTTTTCAGGCGCAAGCGTGCTCCGGTCAGCGGCAGTGAAAGTTTGTTGGACTATACCGTGAGCTGGATCGGGGAAAGGCATCCCGACATTCCGTCCTCTTGGTCCTGGATCCTCTCGGTCCCGGTCACTACCCTGTGTCCCTGTTCTCGTGAAATTTCCCTCTACGGAGCCCATAGTCAGCGCGCCCGGGTTACCCTGGCCCTCAGCCCACGCGATACGATCGACATTGAAACGGGCCTGGATCTGGTCGAGCGTCATGCCTCGGCCGAGCTATTTGGTCTACTCAAACGGTCCGATGAAAAATATGTGACCGAAAAGGCTTTCGAGCACCCCCGTTTCGCCGAGGATCTGGCCCGGGACATTGCCTGCGCTTTGCGTGATGACCGACGATTGACGCATTTCCGTGTGACGGTCGAGAACTTCGAGTCCATCCACAACCACTCGGCGTTTGCCAGCGTCTCTGGATCTCCCTAGGAAACCGGCAGGGAAACACCGGCGCGGGACCGGGAGAGCCGGGCAATCAGGTTCTTCAGAAAGATGCGGGTAAAATGGAGTTGGGTGGCGAGTGAGGCCTGCTCCATCAGGGTCGCATTAACGGAAAAAATCTCGACCGTGTCCTCTGCAAGAATCGTGACAGAACGCTTGGCCGGAGTCACGAAGCCGATCTCCCCAAAGCAATCACCAGCCTGCAGTCGGCCCAGCCGCCGACCCCCCTGTTCGACCCGGACCGTTCCTGAAACGATGACAGAAAAGCTTTCGTCGACCTCTCCTTCGGAGACGATCCGCGATTCCGGGGCGTAACTCGACCAGTGTCCCGCCTTCAGGATTTCATAGATCTCGGGATAGGTAAAGTCGTCAAAAAACCGCATCCGTCGCAACAAGTTGAAACGCTCGCGTTCCTTGAGCTCTTCGGAGACGACCTCCAAGTTGTGGGAAACACCCACGAGCGCGGCGGCCAGTTCAAAACCGCTCTGGTAGCGTTTCTCCGGACGTTTCGCCAGCACCTGCGCCACGATATCATCGAGGACCAGGGGGATTTCCCGGCGCAGTTGGCCGAGAGGGGGTGGGGACGCGTACAAAATCTGGTGGAGCAGCCCGCTCAGGGTTTCGTCTTCGTAAGGCCTGCGTCCAACCAGGAGTTCGTAGAGCAGAACACCCAAGGCATAAATGTCGGTCTGGATGCTGGCCCGGCCCTGCCGGATGAGCTCGGGCGCCATGTAGCTCGGGGAGCCTACGAGCTTGGCCTTGGTCTTCGAAGGCGCAGCTTCATCCGTGAAGTCGACAGCGTGAAGCGCAATACCGAAATCGATCAGGAAAACCTCCCCATCCGGGGTCCTGAGGACGTTGCTCGGCTTGATGTCGCGATGGATGACATCCATGCGATGTGCATACTCCAAGGCACGAGCCAGCTTGAACACCACTTCCACGACCGTGGCCACGGGCAGAAGCCGGCTGGGTTTCGTCCACCCCCTGAGCGACTCAACCCCTGGCAGGTAATCCGTCACCACATATCCGAACCCCCCCTCTTCTCCCGCATCCAGAATGGGCAGGATGTTGGGATGGCGGAGGCGGCCGGCAACTTTGGCCTCATTGAAAAACTGCTGACGGAGGGACTTGGCCGACTCCTTGCCCGACCCTTCTTCCAGACGGTAGAGCTTGACTGCGACATCGCGGTCAAGATAGGGATCGTGACTCAAGAACACCTGGCCCGTGCTGCCCGTACCCAGTTCGCGTCCCAACACATACTTCCCGACGCGGTTCAGCAACTTAGGACTCAAGGGTTCTACTGTCGTATTCATCGAGTGGCCTGATGTATTCTCACAAACAGATACAGGAACAATCCCGCGATCAGTCCGGCAGCGAGGTCGTCCGCCATGATCCCCCACCCTCCCCGGACTTTCCGGTCAATCCATCGAATGGGTCCAGGCTTCAGGATATCGAAGAATCGGAACAAAAGGAACCCGACACTCCAGTTGAGAAAGCCCATGGGAGCAAAGCCCAGAGTGAGAATCTGACCGGCCACCTCGTCCCAGACAACCATCGGCGGATCAGATCGCTCAAGGCGACGGGCCGCCATCCCGGTCAGCGGGACCCCAACCACCAGGCACAGGGCAAATCCGGCCCAGAACACTCCAAGCCCTTGCATCTGAAGGAGAATCGCGAGCGGAATCGCGACCAGGCTGCCCCACGTCCCCGGCGCTCCGGGTATCCACCCGACCCCACCGCCGGTGGCAAGCCAAAGCACCGGATCCCTGAGCCCGCGCACCCAAGGTGCCCGGCCCGCAGGATCGGGGGGGGACAGCTCAGGCACGAGGGCATCCGGGGAAGGGCTTCTGGAAATGGTCATAGCCCCCGATCCGGGCGCGGCGGATCCGATCAGCCATCGCGCCCCGGTAGCGGATGCCCGCACCCGGGACGATTCGCCCGATGACCCGGCAATCGAGGTGCCGAGACCGAACCTGGCGTTGCAGCGCCGCCCATTGACGAGGTGAAATCGTAAAGCACAGGACGTAGTCATCTCCTCCCGAAAGCGCCTGCACGAGTCCATCCCCGTCCCGGGGTTCGCAATCCAGGCGGTCGAGATCGATCTCTGCTCCGAGAGGACGATGTTCGAGCAGATGCCCCAGATCCTGGATCAAGCCATCCGAGACATCAAGGGCGGAGTGGGCGAAATCGCGCAAGAGCGGAATCCACTCAAGCGCAGGGCGGGGATAGAGGAAAGGAAGCAAGGCCGCCCCACGCCGTTGCCCCCTCCGCCAGGCAGACAATCCAGCGGCGGCGCGACCCAGCGGTCCCGTCACGCAGATCCAGTCACCCGGCCGCCCACCCCGCCGTGTCACTGCCCGTCCCCGTGGAACACTGCCCATGACCGTGATGGTCACCGCAAGCGGGCCGCGTACGGTATCGCCGCCGACCAACGCAATGCCGGCCTCTCCTGACAGGAGCTCGAGCCCTTTGCTGAAAGCCGCAAGCCATCGCGCCGAGGCGGAAGGCAGGCTGAGCGCAAGTGTGTACCAGAGTGGATCCGCGGCCATGGCAGCAAGGTCACTCAGATTGGCCGCCAGCGCCCGGTGTGCGATCGACCGAGGCGGACAACCCTTGGGAAAATGGACACCGGCAAGCACGGTATCCGTAGCCATGACGAGGTCACGACCGGGAGGGGGTGAAAGGACAGCCCCATCGTCTCCCACTCCCAACCGGACCGAGCCACGCTTCCTTTGGGACAAGGGGCTGAAAAACCGGCGAATCAGCTGGAATTCATCCATCCCCGTGGTCTTCCGGCGATCCCCGCAACTTGCGGGCGACCTGGTCCAAAACCCCATTGATGAACCGGTAACTCTCGCCTGCACCATATTGCTTGGCCAGTTCCACCGACTCGTTCAGGATGACGGGCACATCGACGTCCCGCGCAAAACCGAGTTCATAGCACCCCAACCGGAGTATGGCCTTCTCGACTGGGTCGATCTGGACCGCCGGCCGGTCGAGGAACGGTTCATATAGGCCATCGAGTTCCGCCGCATGCGACTCAATCCCCAGAATCAGCCGCTCAAAGTAGGGGCGGTCGAAAGCCCGTGTTTCCCCCACGATCCAGCCTCTCTCGTCCTCGCTCAGATCCGCATCCACGAACTGTCTCCAGTAAAGCGCCTGGAGCGCGTGGGCACGGGCCCCGAAGCGCCGGCTGTGTCCGGATCCCGTATTCATGTCCTGGACGGGTCCGTCTGGATTTGCTGACGGAGTCCCACCATCTCGAGCGCGGCATCTGCCGACTCAACCCCCTTGTGCCCGCCCCTCCCGCCGCACCGTTCAAGGGCCTGTTCCCAGGTATCCGTTGTCAGCACTCCCAGAATGACGGGGATCTGCTCGTTCAATCCCACGGTCATGAGTCCGTCGGTCACGGCACGGGCCAGGTGACGGTAATGATCGGTTTCCCCTCGGATGATTGCACCCAGCGCAATCACGGCATCGGGACGATGGCGCCGGGCCAGAGCCTGGACAGCCCACGGCAGTTCCCAAGCACCCGGTACCCGGAGCAGGATGCGCCCTTC
>JAKARN010000130.1 GCA_021828425.1 Pseudomonadota bacterium
TGTCCAACCATTGATGATGGACACCGCGCTGCTTTGCTGCGATCCCTGAAGTACCGACGCGGGATATAATCGCCCATGCCCGGGATTGAGTCAAGCTGAGAACTTCTACCGGTCGGGATGCCGACATCCATGAATCTCGAAATTCGCGAGCCCGATGACATGCATGTGCACCTGCGGGACGGGGCCGTCTTGGCCCTGGTGCTCGGGCATACGGCCGCGCGTTTCCGGCGGGCCGTCGTCATGCCCAACCTGGATCCTCCGCTCGTGACGGTGCCTGCGGTTCTCGCCTACCGCGAACGGATTCGGTCACTTGCGGCCGGACGGATGGCCTTTGAGCCCTGGATGACACTTTACCTGCATGCCCAAACGACGGTGACCGATATCGAGGCCGCTGCCCGTGAACCGTCCCTCATCGGTGCCAAGCTCTATCCCCAGGGTGTGACAACCCAGTCGGGATCCGGTATCCGTGATCCACTCGCGCTCCTTCCGGTCTATGAAGTGATGGCCGAACGGGGTTTGCCGCTGCTCGTGCACGGCGAGGATCCGGACCCGGCCACCGATCCCTTTGATCGGGAGGCTCGCTTCATCGACCGCACGCTCGCTCCCCTGTGCCGGAAACTGCCGGGGTTGCGGATCGTTTTCGAGCACATCACGACGGCAGATGCAGTGGATTTCGTCCGTTCGGAATCCCCCCGGATGGCTGCCACGATCACCGCCCACCATCTCCTCTACGACCGGCGGGCCCTGTTCCACGGAGGCTTGCATCCGCACCTTTTCTGCTGGCCGCTCCCCAAGACGGTGGGCGACCGGGAAGCCCTCGTTCGGGCCGCGACCGGTGGAGAGCCCTGCTTTTTCCTCGGCACCGACAGTGCCCCCCATCCCCAAGACCGCAAGGAGTCCGATTGCTGCCCGGCCGGGGTCTATTCCGCGCATGCCGCGCTCGAACTCTATGCCGAGATCTTCGAAGAAGCGGGTTGTCTCGAACGGCTGGGGGGATTTGCCAGCGAGAACGGGGCCCGTTTCTACCGTCGGCCGCTCAACCCGGGCCGTCTGGTCCTCAAGAAGGTTCCCTGGCGAGTACCCGAAAGTTACCGGGTCTCGTCGGACTATACCCTGGTTCCCCTGCGCGCCGGCGAGACCCTGGCCTGGTCGGTCTCGAGACGGGAGATGGCGTAGTCATGCGGGCGATGGCCGAACGCTTCCGGGGATTTTTGCCCGTCGTGGTCGATCTCGAGACCGGCGGGTTCGAATCCCGGACGGATGCACTGCTCCAGATCGGCGCGGTGACCCTCACGACCGATGCTTCGGGTGATCTCGTGCCGGCCGAGTCACTCTCGCTCGAGGTGCTGCCCTTTGAAGGAGCCCGGATCCAGCCGGAGGCGCTCGCCCTGACCGGTATCGATCCCCACCACCCGCTGCGTCCGGCCCTGCCCGAGGGCGAAGCCTTGATCCGCCTGTTTCGCCTGGTCCGCCGGGCGCTCGTGGCCGAGGGCTGCACACGGGCCATCCTGACCGGGCACAACGCTTTTTTTGATCTCGGTTTCCTGAATGCGGCCGTCACCCGCAGTGGGGTCAAGCGCAATCCCTTTCATCCCTTCAGCACCTTCGATACCGTGACCCTGGCCGGTGTCCTGACGGGCCAGACGGTGCTCGCGAAAGCCGCCCAGTCGCTCGGGCTCACCTTCGATGCGGCACATGCGCACCAAGCGCATTACGATGCCCTGCTCACGGCCCGCCTGTTCTGCCTCCTGGTCAATCGCTGTGCCGGGATCGTCTTGGACACCCCGCCGGGCGGGACGGACGAGGCTCAGGATACGGAGTGGACGCCTGCGTCCTGAATCTTGCGCGCCAGCTCACCGCTGCCCAACAGTTCCTCCGTGATATCGGCGCCGCCGATGAACTCCCCGCCGATGAAAATCTGCGGGAAGGTCGGCCAGTCACTGATCTGGGGCAGGCGGGCACGGACATCGGGTTCCGCCAAGACGTCGACCCAGGCGAGATCACGGGCGCCCGCTTCACGCAGGGCCTCGACCGCCCGTGCCGAGAACCCGCAGCGCGGGAAGTCCGGCTGTCCCTTCATGAAAATCAAAATCGGGCGGGTGGCGATCAGTTGACGGATGTGGTCGTCGGTTTCATGAGGAGAACGGGTCATGGGGAGATCTCCGAAATGCAGGTTGCCCGGGTTCAGAGCGGTCGGGTAATTGTCGCATGATTTCCCCTCGTTCAGCGTCCGTCAGGCTGGACCAGCGGGCGATTTCCCCGAGCGAGCGCCGACAGCCGATGCACCATCCCCGCCCCGGATCGAGACGGCAGACCCCGATACAGGGGGTGACAATCCCGGAGGTACCGGGGGCCGGCATGGGCTTCAGCGCGAGAATTGCCGGGCCACAAAATCCCAGTTGACGAGCTGCCAGAAGGATTCGAGATATTTGGGCCGCGCGTTCCGGTAATCAATGTAGTAGGCATGTTCCCACACGTCACAGGTGAGAAGGGGACGGGATTGTCCTTCGCGGATCGGGGTTTCGGCATTGCCGGTCTGGAGAAGGTCGAACTTCCCGTTGGGCAGGAGGACGAGCCAGGTCCAGCCCGAGCCGAAGAGTGTGGCTGCCTTTTCATTGAAGGCCTTGCGGAAATCGTCGATCGACCCGAATTGGCCGGTCAGGGCGCGTGCCAGTTCGCCTTTTGGTTCGGCGTGTTTCTCCGGGCCGAGCCCCTCGAAGTAAAAGGTATGGTTCCACACCTGGGCCGCGTTGTTGAAAATCGGCCCCTTGGCCTTGGCAATGATCGTCTCGAGCGGGGAGTCCGCAAACTCGGTTCCCGGAATCAGTTTGTTCAGGTTATCGACGTAGGCGCGGTGGTGTTTGCCGTGATGGTACTGGAGGGTTTCCCGCGAAATGCGCGGTTCCAGGGCATTTTCGGGATAAGGCAGGGGCGGCAGTTCATGCGTCATGGGACCCTCCGGGGCGGGGAATAATGGGCAAGCCTATTAGTCTAGCTCGATTTTTCTCCTGAGTCCGGAGGCTGAAACCGGTCAAAGCTCGGGATTTTCGTTTGCGGGCGTATCGAACGCCCATTGTGACGAGCTCGGCAAACCCGCTCGGGGGAAACGTGGGGTTAACCGCCAATCCGGGCAAATCGCCAGTTGGGGGTTCCTGTGCCCCGGGTTCCCCGTTCAGGTACCCTTTGCCAGGCCCGTACCCGAAACGGAACTGACTGGCACTGGCGGATGCAGCAGGTGCCCGCCGTTTTCATGTATCCAGACGATCAGCGAGTTCAGCAGGGGATAGAACGTGTTTTGGTCATTGACGTTTTTGGAAAAGAAAAAACGAAATCTTTCCCGGGTCACAAAGAGATTGCGGGTTGTCAGTGGATCGGTCACGATCAGCTCGGCTTTGCGCATGCCGTGCCGATTTCCGCTTGCGGCGTTGATTTGAACGTGGATCCACAGAAAGGGGCCCCAAACCTTGTAGGCGTGATGAAGATCCAGAAGGCTGTTCAGGCTTTTGATTCGGTGCGCGAGACCTGCCCGAATGATTTTTTTCTGTAAATCCGCACTATTCATGACGTGTCGAAAGGCGCCCATGTAGCGGACTTCCCGAGCCCAAAAAGTTCCCGCAGTAACCAAGACGTTTCCGTGATAGTGGGCGAGATTCGTCTTCCGGTTGATCAGGACGGGTGCCTTGCGTTCGGGAGTGGCCTGATTAAAGGTGCTGGCTGTCGGGAAGTATCCGGTTTGGGGGTCGACCGGCACGGCTCGGAAGTAGGTAAAGCCGCAGCTCGAAAGGGAAAGCGTCAACAACCCAACCAGAAGGCACATTATTTTCGGGAGTTTCATGCTAAGTTTCCTCGGATCCAGTTTCCGGTCCAGTTGATTGCGGTTTATTCAGGTTCCAGTGCCACGTTCCCGTTGCAACTTGCGAGTATCCTAACATACAGGTAACACACGCGAATCAGGGCGGGCAAAGGATTTGGGGAAGGTCCGCGCAACTCAATAAAGTTGAAATCATGAAACTTGAATCGTGACTTGCGATCATTGACCGTCCCGGTGTTCGGGTGCTGTCATTTCATTGGTGGGAGCACACCGGGTTGTACCTTCACCGCGCGTTTACCAGGGGGATGGGGACTCCGGCAGCACTCGTTCGGCTTGCGTAAAATCCGCACATGACCCTCTCTTCCCCGGCCAGTTCTGGTGTTCCGTTCCCGGCTCCGCCCGTGCCCCCGGATCTCATGGCCACGGTGCGGGGCGCGCTGGCGGAGGATCTTGGTTCCGGGGATCTGACCGCCGAAACCCTGGTGTCGGCCGGACAAAAGGTGCGGGCCACACTCTGGCTCCGGGAGAACGCCGTGATCGCGGGGATCCCCTGGTTCGAGGCGAGTTTCCATCTGCTTGACCCGAGTCTCCGGATCGGATGGAAGATCGGGGAGGGAGAGCAGGTCGAGGCGGACACGGTGCTGGCCGAGATCGAGGGCCGGGCACACCCGGTTCTCGGCGCCGAGCGGACCGCCCTCAACTTTCTGCAACTCTTGTCGGGGACGGCAACGGTCACCCGGCGCTATGTCCAGGCCGTGGCGGGGACGCCGTGCCGGATTCTTGACACCCGAAAGACCCTGCCCGGTCTCCGGTCAGCCCAGAAATACGCCACGCGGGTCGGGGGAGCCACCAACCACCGTTTTGGCCTCTACGACGCCATCCTCATCAAGGAGAACCACCTGGCCAGTGTGGGAGGCATTCCGGCTGCCTTGGAGAAGGCCCGAGGACATCCTGGGGTCCGGATCATTCTCGAGGTCGAAACCCTGACCGAGCTTGAGGAGGCTCTCGCCCTCGGGGCACCCTGGATCCTGCTCGACAATTTTTCATTGGATGACGTCCAGGAAGCCGTCCGACTCACGGCCGGGCGCGCCCGGCTCGAGGCCTCGGGCGGAATGGATCTCGATACCGTCCGCGCCGTGGCCGCCTGTGGAGTCGATTTCATCTCGGTCGGCGCCTTGACCAAGCACGTCCGGGCCGTTGACCTGTCGCTCCGGATCATCGGCGATTAGGCTCGCGAGAGCCCGACGGGGTTTTAGCCTTAAAGCGGCAGAGATCGCGGATCTGGCATTCCGGACAACGGGGTTTGCGCGCCTGGCAGACATGGCGACCATGCAGGACGAGCCAGTGATGGGCACGTGACCGGTAGCGATCGGGCACACACTTGTCGAGCTGGGTTTCGACCGCACGGGGGGTTTCCCCGGGCGCGAGACCGGTCCGGTTGGCCACACGGAACACG
>JAKARN010000131.1 GCA_021828425.1 Pseudomonadota bacterium
GCGAAGGCGGCCTACTGGTTCCACAAGGCCGCAGTACAGGGGAATATGGCTGCGGAATACAAACTGGGACTCAGCTATCACAGGGGGCAGGGTGTTCCGCGGAGTTATGCGAAGGCGGTGTACTGGTTCCACAAGGCCGCACTCCAAAGGGATGCGCATGCGGAAAACCACTTGGGACTCAGCTATTACAGGGGCCAAGGTGTTCCGCGGAATGACGCGAAAGCGGCCTACTGGTACCACAAGGCCACAGTGCCCGTAGTCTTGCTAATCCACCTGGGAGCCAGCGACGGTCACGGTCAGGCTGTTCCGCGGAGTGACGTGAAGGCGGTGTACGGGTACCGCAAGGCCGCGCTCCATGGGCTTGCGGCTGCAGAATACAAACTGGGAGATCTCTACTATCTCGGCTTGGGTGTCCCGCGGAACTACGAGGAGGCGGTGTACTGGTACCGCAAGGCCGCGCTCCATGGGCTTGCGGCTGCAGAATACAAACTGGGAGATCTCTACTATCTCGGCTTGGGTGTCCCGCGGAACTACGAGGAGGCGGTGTACTGGTACCGCAAGGCCGCAGTACAGGGGTATGCGGATGCGGAATACAAACTGGGATACAGCTATGAGCACCGCCAGGGTGTGCCACAAACCCAAGCCGGATTGGGCATTTACTTTTTGCATTTGGAAAAGCGGGCGGCAGTAGCGGGGAATGCCAGTGCGCAAGCCATGTTGGGCATTTATTTTTCGACTAAACGACACTACACCCGAAGTGTCTATTGGCTCCGCAAGTCAGCACTGCAGGGGGATGCGGGTGGAGAATCGGGCCTGGGAAACCGCTACAAATACGGGCAGGGTGTCCCCCAGGACTACGCGACGGCCGACTACTGGTACCGCAAGGCCGCAGTGCGGGGGGATGCGGAGGCTGAATTCAACCTGGGAGTCAGCTATGATGACGGCCAGGGTATTCCGCAGAATCACGCGAGGGCTGACTACTGGTACCGTAAGGCTGCACATCAAGGGTATGCGGCTGCGGAGTACAACCTAGGAAACAACTACTACAAGGGGAAAGGGATCCCCCAGGACTCTGGGAGGGCGCTGTACTGGCTGAAAAAGGCCGAAGCGGAAGGCGTTTCCATAGCCGCCCGTCTTGTCAACAAGATACAACACGGAGGATAAACACGTGCCCGCGTTGCGGGGTTGCGACGCGCTATTCGCTGGGGGGCTGGTTTCCGCTGCTGACGAACTCAGCGGTGAGGCTCCTTATTCAACCCCCAAACCGTAAGCCCTGCCTGCTGTCCCATGACGAAAGCAAGTCCGGGCGTTCGTGTCTCTGCCTGAGATCCGCTGTGCCCAAAGCAGGCGGTAGCAACCGGCTGGCCGGTGAGCTTGATCACTCGAATGTCGCAACGTCAATCCCAGTCAGGGATCCCACGATCCCGCGATCGCCACCGGGAGCGAGACCGTCCGGACCCGGTAGACTCTCCGACCCGATCGCCGCCAGATCCGGAGCAGGGTCCCGCCGGCTCCATCGCTGACGTAGATCGAGCGGCCCCGGGCACCCAGCACGACATCGAAGGGGCCCACTCCGGCCGGTATCGGTCGCAGCGCGCGTCCGGGGTGGGTCACGATCGGGGTGATACTGTTTGTGGCGTAGTCCGGAACGTAGAGCATCCGGCCGGATCTGGAAAGGGCTGGGGTGCCCGGCATGAGTCCGGCGGGGATGGCCGGGAGAATCCGGCGGTGGGCCAGATCAAGAGGAACCACGAGATCCCGGGTGGATTCGACCACGTAGAGGCGGTGGCCCTTCGGGGAGAGCGCGAGAGCTGCGGGTGATCCCCCGACCGGAATGGGCGCCTCCGCCTTCCGGGTGGTGGTCAGGATCGGCAGGATGTCTTCTGTCCCCCCATCGGCGACGTAGAGGTGGGCGCCATGCGGACCGAGCGCGAGAGCATCGGGGCCGGCGCCGGTTGGGATCGGTGTTTCGGGTCTCAGGGTGTTGAGATTGAACGGCTCGACCGTATTCCCCCCACTGTTGGCCACCCAGAGGATCGACTGGCGGGGATCGACCAGGAGTGCCGAGGGACTCGCCCCGGTCGAGAGCGTCGCCGTGACTTTCTGGCTCCGGGTATCAATGACCGAAAGGGTGTTCGACCCCGAGTTTGCGACGAAGAGCCGGCGTCCCTGCGGGCCGAAGACCGCGGCATCCGGATTGTTGCCGACCGCGATCTCGGGTCCTGATGCCCCGTCTTCCGGATCGATTGCGACCACGCGATTGTCGGCATTGCCCATGCTGTAGAGGAGGGGCAGGGGCGAGGTGGGATGGGTGGCGATGCGGAGCGGGATCACGAGCGTGGGCAGGATCGCTCCACCGGATGTTTGTGCCCGGACCTTGAGGTCGTAGTAGCCCGCGCGGAGCCGTTTCGGGATCCTGACGGTGAGCCGGACGGTCCGATGGCCTCCCGCTGGGAGCAGGATCCGGCCGTGGACGGTTTTGGCACTCAAACCGTGCGGGAGGACGAGGTGCCAACGGAGCATCGTGCGCCGTCTGGCCTCATGTCCCAGGAAGCGGAACGCGACGGTCGCGGTTGTCCCCGGGCGCAGCGGGTATTGGTGTCGGAGGGAAGTCAGACGAACCGTGGTTGAGGGCGGGAAATGAAGAGGGCCTGCCGGAAAGGAGGGTGGGGCATCCGCTGGCGCGCTGCCCCATTGCCGGTCCGGGCGGGAGCGCAGCGCGAAGCGCAGGGTGAGCCGTCCGGTCGCCGGAAGAGCGAGCCAGGTGCGCGAGTCGGGCTGTCCGTTGATCGTGAGCGCATGGACATAGGGCCGGTTGGGGGCAGCCGCCGGAGCGTCCACCGTGATCCAGAGTCCCCCAGGCGAGTCCAGCCGGACCTCGCGGAACAGGGGACTGCCGATGTCGAGATCACGCACGGAGGGATTTTGCGGGTAGAGGCCGATTGCACTCCACACATACCAGGCACTCATGGTGCCCAAGTCGTCGTTGCCAGGCAGCCCGGCCGGAGTCGGCAGGTACAGGGTGGTGAGCGCCCGGCGCAGGACAGCCTGGGTCCGCCAGGGGGCTCCGTCCGAAAGATAGACCCAGGGACTGCCGATGGTCGGCTCATTGCCGAGCCAGGCGAAAGGTTCGCTCTGGCCGGCATTGAGGTGCGTGAAGAAGCGGTTGAGGAGACGGCGGGTGGCCAGCCGGCCGCCCAGTCCCCGGATCAGGCCGGCCAGATCCTGGGGCACCATCCAGGTGTACTGGATCGCGTTGCCCTCCTGGAAGCCGCTCTGGCCGTTCGCTGTCAGCGGCGTGTCGAGGAAAGCCCCTCGGCGATTTCGGGGCAGGATTTCATGTGCCGAAGTATCGAGGAGATGGGTCCAGTTCATCGAACGCTGAAGGAAGCGCTTCGCGAGTGCCTGCTCACCGAGAGCGTGTGCCAGCTGGGCGATCGAGAAGTCATCCAGCGAGTATTCCAGGGTTTCCGAGGCGCCGTTCGGCACCGGGGCCACCGAGGTGGTGAGGTTGTGGGCGACGTAGCCATGCTCGAGGTAGAAGGAAAGTCCCGGCCGTTCCACGTACCAGCCCTGACCGGGTCTGCCGTGGGTCCAGGTGGCTCCGCGAACCATGAAGTGCAAGGCCTCTCGCGCGTTGAACTGGTGCGCCCCGAAGGCATAGGCACCCGCCAGGATCGCATCCGCCGAGTCTCCGCCCATGACTCCCGTATAGCCGTTCGCGAGCGGCCATTTGGGCAGCCAGCCGCCCTGGGCGGCATCGCGGACGAGTGACTGCATCATCTCGCTCGTCCGACGGGGAACCAGGAGGGCGAGCAGGGGGATTTCCGTGCGGTAAATGTCCCAGCCGGAGAAGTTGGCGTACTGTGCCCCGCCCCGGGGGAGCTTGTGGATCCGGCCATCAAAGCCGATATAGCGGCCCGTGACGTCGCTGAAAAGGGTGGGTTGAAGAAGCACGTGATAAAGCGCCGAGTAGAAGGTCACCCGCTCCCGCTTCGTGCCGCCCTGGATCCGGATTCGGCCGAGCAGCCGGGCCCAGGCCTGTTCGGCCGCATGCCGAACCCGGGCGAGGCTCCAGGTCCGCGCCCCGGCCCTGAGGTTGGCCAAGGCCCCCTGGATGCTGACATAGGAGATCGCGACCTGGACCTTGACTGACTGAGAGCTTTTGCCGGGGAAGCTGACCCAGCCACCCGAACCCACCCCGTGGACACTTCGTGCGCCGGGATGGATCCGGTTCTTGGACCAGGTGCCGCTGTGCCGGATGGGTCGGTTGAAACGGGCCACGAAATAGACCGTGAACCGGTCCGGCAGGCCACAGAAGTCGCCGCTCGTTGCGGATCCGGCCACTTCCCGCCGGTTCAAAACCCGGAAACGCGCAGCGCTGACCCCTGCCTGGTCCGAGGAGACTTTGAAAAGAAGGTGCGGGGAGCTGCCCGCGGGATAGGTGAAGCGGCCGAGCCCGGTGCGGCGGGTGACCGTGACTTGGGCCCGGATCGCCGGCTGCCCCAGGCTCACCGCGTACCAGCCGGGATGGGCCTCTTCGGTCGCATGGGAGAAGACCTCCGACTGCGACCAGGGCTTGGTAACGGGTCCGGTGGTCGGAAGGATGTCGAAGTCAGCCATCACCGAGCAGCCCGGCCCGCTCAGGTGCGTCAATCCGAAACCGAGGATCTGGTGGTCGGGGTAGTTGTATCCCCCACCCGCCGGTTCCGAGGGTGTGTCCGGACTCCACTGGATCATGCCGAAGGGCCGGCTTGCGCCGGGATAGGTGTCGATCGCTCCACCTTGAGGGGTTCCCGATGTGCCGACGAAGGGATCGACGAGCCTGTAGGCGGTCGGTCCCGTGGAGAGGCGGGCAGCGCGGGGCTGTGCCCCGGCGGTCGCCGTCGGGCCATGGGCCACGACGAGGAAGAGCGCTCCAAGGAGTGCCACGGAGAACTCACGGCGGTGGGAATGCGGCGGGCGAATGCGGTCTTTCATGGTGAACCCTCAACGGAGCGGATCAAACACGGCGACGGCCCGACTCCCCGCGGCTCCCGTCAGGGCAAAACACCCGCATCCCACCGGGATTCTGGAGAGTGTAACGCCAAACGTGAGGACTTGGGATGGTCCCGATGGGCGGGCTGCCGTGCCTGAAAAAATCACCGGACCGGGGTATCTTGTCGGTGTTCCACCCGACGGATCTCCTGTGGCGAATGTCTCACGCCAGCCCAGCCGTGCCGCCGTGATCAGCGCCCGTCAGGC
>JAKARN010000002.1 GCA_021828425.1 Pseudomonadota bacterium
GATAGGCGGTAAACAGGACGATCGATCCCCCCGGTGCGAAGCACGGGGTGTCGTCCAAGGGCCCCGGGGTGAGGAGGCGGATCGCGTGATTCTTGAAGGTCATGCGGGCAATCCGCAGCAGTCCCTTCCTGCGGGCCACAAAGGCCATCTCAAGCCTGGTGGGTGAAACTGCGGACGCCGCATTGTAATGACCATGGAAGGTCAGCCGGTGCGTGCGCCCGTCCGGGAGAGCTTTCCGGTAAATCTGGACACTGCCTTCCCGGTCCGAGGTGAAGGCCATGCGTCCGCCCCCGGGGAACTCCGCTGGCTCGGTATTGATCCCCGAGGCATGGGTCAGGAGATGGAAATGGAGCGTCCGGAGATTGAGCCGGCCGATCGCCGAACTGCCCCCCTCGGAGGTCACGGTTACGAGCAAGTGGCCACCGCCGGGTGTAAAGACCGGTGTTTCATCGAGCCCCGGCCGGTTGAGAACACGGCGCCTTTGCCCGTTGGCCAAGTTCTGCACGTAGATGGCCGGGAAGCCGTTTTCAAACGAAACATAAGCGATCCGGTTGCCATGCGGCGAAAAGGCCGGCGATACAATCGGCTGGAGCGAGCGGACAACGGCTTGGGGATCGTATCCATCGTAATCGGCGATCATGAGAGCATAACGCCGGTGCGGTCCATCGGGGCGGGATTCGACATAGGCAATACGGCTCGTGAATGGGGCCAGCTCTCCGGTCAGTTTTTCAAAGATGAGATCGCTCGCATCATGGGCGGTGAGACGCAATCGCCCCCGGTTGGTGGGAATGGCGAACGCAAGCACCTGGTGAGCCGCCGGAACGTTGTACAGGTGGAAGACCAGCCGCCAGCCCCCTCCCCGGTGGCTGTGAATCACCCGTCCGATGACCAGGTAACTCATGCCGAGCGCTTTCCAGTTGAGGAAATTGATCTGGGCCGGCCGCGTGGGCTGCTGGACGAGATCCCGTCGCGCCAGGGGTCGGAACAGGCCGGTGCGGACCAGATCATGGGCGATGACCGTGGCAGGCTGGAAGGGAGGGCGGCCGCCCACCTGCCAGGCGAACGGGACCACGGCGATCGGTGTCGCGGTCCGGACCCCATGAGTGATCCGGATCTTCAAGGCACCCCAGCCCGGGGCGGCCAGGAAGACCAGCACCAGGCCGGGAATGTAAAGACGCCACCGGGTTCGGATGGGTTGCGGAATCCTCATGGTACGCTCCCGGGATGAAAATCAAAAATGAGATGTCGCCTGAAAATGGCCGGATCGGCAGGCATGGGCAGAGGGGAAGCCCTGAACACCGCGGTCAGCACTGACTGCCGGACGCTGGCACTGCCATTGCAAGGACCCAAGTGGGCGGCCACCACCCCTCCACCAGGAGCCAGCGTAACCGAAACCACGCACGACAGGTTTTCGTGGACGCCCGGTGGGCGAATCCATGCATTTTCGACCTCGCTCCGGATCGCCGCGACCCAGGCCGAAAGTTCCGAGCGTCGCCGTTTGCGCGCGGCGGCGGCTGCCTGAGCCTCCTGTTCCGCCTGCTTCCGAGCCTCGGCCGCCTGCAGTGCCCTCTCCCGCTCGGCCTGGAGTGCCGCCAAGGCCTCAAGCCGAGCCTCGTGGGCTGCTGCCCGACGGGCAGCCAGGGCTGCAAGCGCTCTTTGCTGGGCCAGTTTTTCGGCCTGGAGATGGGCCAGTGCTGCCTTCTGGGCAATGAGTTCACGAGCCTGCTTGGCGCGGAGTGCCGCCAGATGAGCTGCCGCCGCACGCTGTTCGGCCCGGGCCCGGGCCGCCATTGCGGCGAGCGCCTGCGCTTTTCTCTCACGCGCTTGTTCCTTTTCCTGACGCCGTTTCTGGTAAGCAGCCCAGGCCTGTTCCACGGCCTTTCCGTTGACCACCCGGGCCTGGACCGGATGCGCCGTCGGCGGGGCGGGTTCACCCGATCCGTGGACTAAGGCCGTCCGGATGCCGACCACCAGCAACAGGAGAATCAGGCCGTGCAGAAGCAGCGACTGGATCCATGCCCGTTTGGAAGGACTCGCAGAACTCATGGATCAGGAACCGGAGTGGACATGCCCGGGGTGGGTCATGAGTCCGATGCCACGAGCACCCGCCCGTTGCAGAAGCACCATCGCGCCGATCACGGAACCATAGGCAGTCCGCCGATCCGCCTTGACGAGGACCGGAGTGTCCGGCTCGTGGCGCAGCACGGCCGTCACGAGGGCACGGATCACCGAGCGCCTGGCCGGACGCCGGGGATGGGCGGCGATATTGAGAAAAAGTTGGCCCGAGTGGTTCACGGTCAGAACAATCGGGGTATGGTTGGGATGCACCGGCAGGGGCTTGGCGGCCGCTCGGGGCAACCGCACATGCACCCCTTCCTGAAGGAGGGGTGCCGTGATCATGAAGATCACGAGCAGGACCAGCATCACGTCGATGTAGGGCACAACGTTGATTTCACCCACCACCCGACGGCGGGTTCTCATCGGTTTTCACCTCCGGGAGCCACCGGTTGGTAGCGCTGGAGAACAGCCGAGAATTCGTCGATGAATCCCTCCATGCGGTTTTCCAGCCGGTTGAGTTCGGTTTGGAAACGGTTGTAGGCGATCACCGCTGGAATGGCGGCGAACAGGCCCATCGCCGTCGCAATCAGGGCCTGCGAGATGCCCGGAGCCACCATGGACAGGGTGGCCTGCTGGACATTGCCCAGCGCATGGAACGCCGTCATGATACCCCAGACGGTACCGAACAGACCGACATAGGGACTCACCGAACCCACGGTGGCCAGGAAAGGCAACTGTTCCTCCAGGCTGTCCACAGCCCGTCGTTCAGTCGCGAGCATGCTGCGCCGGGCCCCCTCCAGGGCCAGTCCGCTGTTGCCAAGCCGCAGAAGACGGGCGTACTCCCGGTAACCGGTCTGAAAGATCTGGTCGAAGACTCCGGGCTCGACCTCTTGTTCGCTGATCTGCCGGTATAACTTGCCCAGATCGGTCCCCGCCGCATCGTAACGCAGGTCGAACGCGTGGGCCGCGGCCTTGATCTTCCGAAATAATGCCCGCTTCTGGAACATGATGGACCAGGAGGTCACCGAAGCGACCAGGAGCAGGAGAAGAACCAGTTTCACGATCCAGCTGGCCTCGACAATGAGAGTCCAGAAAGACAAATGTGTCGTCATGGGGCAAGCACCTTGTGGAGAATCTCGGGAAACGGCCGGGGCCGAAACGTGGTGGCAGAAACGGAAACCAGACGGATCAAGCCCTCGCCGATCACCTCGGTCTCACCCCGGCCGACCGGCTGAACCAGTTCGAGACTGGCAGACTTCATTGCTTGGACCCCCACACCGACCCAGAGTTCATCGTCGTGCCGGGCCGGTGCCCGGTAGCGGACCCTGATCTCGCCGACCACAAACAGAATCCCCAGCTCGTCGGCCAAGCGTGCGATGGACCATCCTTCCCTTCTCAACCACTCGGTCCGGGCTCGATCCATATAACGGAGATATGCCGTATGGTAAACCACTCCCGCCGCATCCGTGTCCTCGTAGTAAACCCGGATCGGCAACCGGAAACGCAGTGGGGGCCATCCGGGCTTCATGGGGGAAACAGGCCGCCGTCCCGCTTGCGGGGCTCGATGCCGAGCTGGCGGTAGGCCGCCTCCGTGACCGTTCTCCCGCGGGGGCCCCGTTGCAGGTAGCCGTTCTGGATCAGGAAAGGCTCCACCATTTCCTCGAGCGTTCCCCGTTCCTCACCCAAGGTGGCTGCCAGTGCATCGATGCCGACCGGCCCTCCGCCATGCTGCTCGATGATGGTGAGGAGGAAACGCCGATCCAGTGGATCAAAACCGGCACTGTCCACCTCGAGGAAGGTCATGCCCTCCTGGACTGTTTCCGGATCGATCCGGCCCCCATGCCGGACATCGGCGAAATCGCGGATGCGGCGCAGCAGCCGGTTCGCGATGCGCGGGGTCCCGCGTGAACGGCGGGCAATCTCGCGGGTGGCCGCCTCCGTGATGGGAATGCCGAGCAGGCGCGCCGAACGCTGGATGATCGACGACAGGTCATCGGGTCCATAAAACTCCAGA
Organism: Pseudomonadota bacterium; assembly: GCA_021828425.1. The sequence goes on from JAKARN010000002.1 coordinate 4,073, forward strand.
CGGGCCGAAACGCCGAAACGGTCCCTGAGGGGAGAGGTCAGGAGGTTGGCCCGAGTGGTGGCGCCGACCAGGGTGAAGGGGTGAAGCGGAATGCGGATGGACCGGGCGCCAGGTCCTTCGCCGACCAGGATGTCGAGCGCCCGTTCCTCGAGTGCCGGGTAGAGAATCTCTTCCACGGAAGGAGGCAGGCGGTGGATCTCGTCGATGAACAGCACATCCCGGGGTTCGAGATTAGTGAGAAGGGCCGCCAGATCGCCCGGGCGCTCGAGCACCGGGCCCGACGTCACCCGGATGTTCACGCCGAGCTCGTGGGCAATGATGTGCGCGAGGGTGGTTTTACCGAGACCCGGATGCCCGTAAAGCAAAACATGGTCGAGCGCCTCGGACCGCTGGCGGGCCGCGCCGATGAAAACCTCGAACTGCTCACGGATTTTCCGCTGGCCGATATATTCGGATAGCCGGTAGGGCCTGAGGGTCTGGTCGAAATCAGCGGTGGCGGATTGCGCCGGATGGGGTTCCCCTACCGTCGTCATGGCGACTGACCCAGAGAAAGCTTGAGGGCCGCCCGAATGAGCTCAGTGGAACTGAAGTCGCCGTCCAGGCGGGCCAAAAGCCGTTCCGCTTCTTCCCTCCGGTATCCCAGTGCCAAAAGACCGGTCAACGCCTCTTCTCTCGCCGAGACTGGAGGGATCACGCCCGGGGCTCCGGGGTACCAGTCCCGCAGGCGGTCACGGAGTTCGAGAATCAGTCGCTCCGCCGTTTTCTTGCCCACCCCCGGCACCCGGACAAGCAACGTGGGATCCTCCCGGTGGATGATGGCCACAAAATCGCCGACCGGGAAAGTGGAGAGAATGGCCAGAGCAACACGCGGGCCGACCCCGCTCACCCGCAGGAGATGGCGGAACAGGACGCGCTCCTCCTCGTCCAAAAAGCCGTACAGGAAGACTCCGTCCTCGCGCACCAGATGATGGGTGACGAGAACGACCTCACTGCCCACCTCCGGCAGACGGGCCGCCGACAGGAGGGGCATGTCCAGCTCGTAGCCGATACCCGCCACCTCCAGGGCAATATGGGGAGGGGTTTTCACAGCCAAGCGACCCCGAAGGTAGCCGATCACGCCTCGCCCCCGGCGGTCGCCAGTTCCGGGGCCCGGGCGCGGAACAGGTGGCAAAGCGCGACGGCCAATGCATCGGCCGCATCCTCGGCCGGCATCTCGCCCAACGCCAGGATGAGGGTCACCATCTTCTGGACTTGGGTTTTTTCTGCCCCCCCGAAGGCCGTCATTGAAAGCTTCACCTGCCGCGGGCTGTACTCCGCCACCTGTGGCGGTCGGGGACTGTCCATGACGGCGGCGAGTACGGCTCCCCGCGCCTGCCCCAGCACGAGCGCGCTCCGGATATTGCGGTGGACAAAACCGCTTTCGATCGCCACTTCAGCGGGCTCCCACTGTCTCATGACGGACCGGACTTCCCGATGGATCGACCCCAGCCGTTCCGGCAGCGGGCTCCGGGCATCCGGGCGGATCACGCCACAGGCGAGAAAGCGCGGGGTGCCTCCCTGCCTCTCGATCACGCCATATCCCGTCCGTTGCGACCCCGGATCCAGGCCCAGAATGGGGCTCATGAAGCATCCTGAAACCGTCGAACGGCTTCCTCGGAAAAATCGGCATTGCTGTAGAGATTCTGGACATCGTCCAGTTCCTCGAGACTGGCCAAGAGCTTGAGTACGGAGAGGGCATCGTCTCCCGAAACCGGAATCTGGGTCGAGGCCTGCCACGTCACCTCTCCCGATGACGAAATGAATCCAGCAGCCTCGAGGCGGAACCGGACCTGTTCGAAAAACTCAGGATCCACGATCACGGTCAAGCATCCATTTCCCGGATCCTCGACATCCTCGGCTCCCGCATCCAGCGCCTGTTCGAAGAGCGATTCCGCCCGCTCGGGAGTCACCCGATACTGGAGAACCCCAACCCGCCTGAACAGGTAGGCCACAGCCCCATCCGCGCCCAGATTGCCGCCCGCCTTGACAAACGCGTGACGAACCTCGGAAACGGTCCGGTTTCGGTTGTCTGTCAGGCATTCAACCAGAATCGCAACCCCCCCCGCTCCATACCCCTCGTAGCGGACCTCTTCGAAATTGTCCGTGGCCTCTCCGCCCTGGAGACGCTTCAGCGCACGCTCGATCCGATCCTTGGGCACATTCGCCGCATTGGCCCGTTCAATCGCGAGACGCAGGCGGCTGTTCCGGGACGGATCTGCCCCACCGTGACGGGCGGCACTCTGCACCTCCCGCATGACCCGGGTAAACAGACGCGCTTTGCGCGCGTCCTGTGTTCCTTTCCGGTACTGGATATTTGCCCACTTGCTGTGCCCGGCCATGGCGGGTCAAAAGGAGATCCGGAAGCCGATGTTGATTCCGCTGTCCAGGGTGATGTCCGGTGTGCCGGCGTAGGCGACACTGACGTGACGGTAGCCGATATAGACGAGACCATGGCGCAGAAGGTAATAACCGAAATGGGCCTCGTACTCGAGATAGCGGTCGGTGGCGCCGAAGGCGACTACTTTGGGTGCGTAGTAGACATGGCCGCCAAACCCGAGGCGGTTGTAGCCGACCCATGTGGTATGAAACGAAACCCCGACCGCAAGAGCCGAACCGCTGTCGTGGATCAGGCTTGCATCCGCGTAAACCAGCCGTGCACCCAATCCAATCCAGATCGGATGTCCCCCCGGGTTCGCATTGGCCACAAGCTCAAGGGCTGCATCACCCACGCTCCCGCGCCGGCGATGTTCCAGATAACCGACACTGCCATAGAGTCCCGTGCCGGTGAGATCCGTCCCCAGGCTCAGGGCAAGTGCCCGGTCACTGAGATTGAGATTGAAGTTGCTCGACGCCTGTGCCGGAGGCACCGCGAAGAGAAGGCCCAAAAACAAAAACAGGCAAGACAGGCGGCCGAAGATCTTGCCGCCACTCCGGACAATTCCCATGCGCATGCTGCTGCCCCCTCAGGCTGGTCGACCATTGCCCGGATCCACCGGGCCCCATTATTAGAGCACGATCGGACATCGTCCGGAGGGTGGCAGCTCGGGGCTTGGGATCAGGAGGACGGGTGGGATGACCCGATCATGACCAGCCGGGTGAGCGGCACCGGAGTCTTGGGTTCCAGCCCCGGCTTTTCATTCTCCATGACCATGTCGGCGATCACGTCGGGGGCCACCAGGGTCAGATGGGCCAGGTGCCCGCTCCGACCGAGTGTCGGCATGAGCGCCAGAATGTCCCGGACATAAGACATCCCCCGCTGCGAGTAGAGATCGAGTCCGAACGCCAACCGGGCCGGGTCGAGGGGGACTTGGGACTGCCGCATTTCGGCTCGGAGCCGCCTGAACTGGCGGAATGGGGGGCGGGTATTGATCGCCTTGAGGTAATAGCGGACGGAACTGGCCAGCGAGGGGAAGGCGCGGACGAAATGCGTCGGATCTTGACCAAGGGCCCGGGGCACCATCCCCACAAATGGGTTCGCGGTCCATATTCCGAAGAGGTCATTGCCTTGTACAGCAAACCGCGAGGTTCCCCATCCACTTTCCATCGCCGCCTGGGCCAGTGCCAGAATCACCGGCACCACATCCACCCGCCGTAGCAGGCGGGCCTGAACCCGGGGATTCCCCAGCGATCCGCCCACCCCGTAGGACACCTCGATCTCGCGTTCGAGGAGGCGCTGCCTCCGCCCCTGGGCTCCCTTCCGGGGTTGGGCAAAACTGCGGGTCAGGAAACGGCGTTGTTCGAGCACCCGTTCATCAGCGCCCAGGACGATCGGCAGGAGGGTTCGCAGGAAAGTGGTTTTCTTCTGGTGGGTCGACAGCCCGGCCAAGCCTTCTGGTAGGTGTCGCAGGGCAATCGCCGGCACGATGCGACGCGGAGGCCAGTGATAGTCATAAGCTGCATACAAGGCAACCAGCTGATGAATATTCGCATTCGTGATTCGAGAGAGCGCGGGTCCGGGAAAGGGGTTCCGTTCGGAAAACCGGGCACTCGAGCCGGACCATAACACGACCGCGTGCCAGACCACAAAAACCGGCACGGCTAGGAGGAGGACAAGCACGATCCGCTCGGGAAAACCGCCACCGGCTGTTTTCCCGCGTCGTCGAACCCCGGGAAACTGGGAGAGGAACCTGGAATCTTCCACGGCTGGCCTCCTTTTTAGACTGCCCAGTCTAGCACAAACTGGGTGTTAATAGGAGTTTAACGTTTTTTTCTTTGATTTCAGGGGGAAAGATACTCCGCGTTCAAATCAAAACGCGCAAAGCAAACATTTTCACTGAAAAACTGCTATTTCCTTTTAATTTCGTCCAATTTCAGGGTCAGCCCTTTCACCCCAACCGTTCTCGAAAGGCTCAGCCGTATCGTCCCGTGATGTATGCGTCTGTTTTGGGGGACGAAGGATTTGTGAGGAGGGTGTCGATATCCTTGTATTCGATCAGGTCTCCCATGAAAAGAAACGCAGCAAAATCAGAGACTCGTGCAGCCTGTTGCATGTTATGGGTGACCAGGATGATGGTATAGTCGGCCTTGAGTTCGGTGATCAGTGCCTCGATCTTGAGACTGGAGTGGGGGTCCAAGGCGGATGCCGGCTCGTCAAGCAGAAGCACTTCGGGCCGGATGGCAATCGCCCGAGCAATGCACAGACGCTGTTGCTGCCCACCCGAGAGCCGGGTCCCGCTTTCCAAGAGCTTGTCCTTGACCTCCTCCCAGAGGGCCGACTTCTTGAGCGCCCACTCCACCCGGTCGTCCATGACCGTCCGGGGGAGCCGTTCATAAAGCCGGACCCCGAAGGCAATATTGTCGTAGACCGACATGGGGAATGGAGTCGGTTTCTGAAACACCATGCCCACCTTGGCACGCAGCGCATGAACATCCTGGCTTTTGCTCAGAAGGTTGGCACCGTCCATGAGGATTTCCCCACTGGCCCGATGACCCGGATGGAGTTCGTAGATTCGGTTAAAGCATCGGATCAGGGTGGTTTTCCCGCATCCGGACGGCCCGATGAAGGTGGTGACCTTCCGTTCGGCTATATCGAGGCTGATGTCGTGGAGCGCATGGGCTGTCCCGTAGTAAAAATTGAGATTCCGGACCCGGAACTTCGGGTTCGGAATAACCGGCCCATCGGATGGGGCGGGACTTTTACTCATGATTTGATTCATTTGAGATTTTTAACAACGACCACTCGCGGTGCAAAAGCCGCCTTCGAGATGATGGCCACGACCCGGTCGGCAGGGGCATCCGTTTGCGGCCAACAGCGCCTTTTCAGCCTCCATTATAAACCGCGAGTATGGGCGAAACGCTCACCTGCTTGAGCGGCTTGTAAAGTGTCACACATAAGGGAACGAATCAATACCCGCCCCTCCCAGCAAGCCCTCGAGCCGTTCATCCGGGGATCACTACCACTGGTCGCCAACTGATTGTAAACACGGGAAAGCTTGCCTGATGATGGGGCCTATGAAAACCCGGTCTCGTGGATTGACCCTGCTTGAGACGATGGTCGTGATCGGACTGGCGGCCATCCTGGCCACGATTGCGGTCCCGAGTTTCCTGCGCTTCATGACGGAGAACCGCATGGCCAGCGAGATGAACAGCTTCGAAACGGCCCTCATGCTGGCCCGCAGCGAAGCCATCAAGCGGGGTGAGGAAGTCACCCTGTGCACCAGCACGTCGGGCACCGACTGCAGCATCGCCAGTAACTGGAATGCGGGCTGGCTCATTTTCTCCAACCCGCAGAACCAGCCGAATGTGCCCAATCCGGCTGATATCATCCGCACGCACGGTGGCTTCTCCAATACGGACACTTTAGTCGGTAGCAACACCACCCTGGATCATGCCGTGAGCTTTACCGGACTCGGTATTCTCGTGCCCGGTGAGCTCACGGGTGGAAACTTCGATCTCGGAACCCAACCAGCGGACAGCTCTCTCACCCGCTGCCTCACCATCGGTCCAGGTGGACAACTGGCCACCGCCGAACCGGGTCACCCATGCCCCATCGAATGATCGACCGTCCCCCACCCGCCGTCCCGTGGGCGGGTTTCAGCCTCATCGAGGCGCTGGTGGCCATGGTCGTGATCGCCATCGGATTGCTCGGGCTTGCCGCCATGGTCACGGCTGGACTCCGTTCCAACCAGGTCGCGAACCTGCAGAGCCTGGCTGCGATCGACGCCGGCAACATCGCCGCCCTCATGTCCGCCAATCCGGCAGGAGTTGCTGCCGGCAACTACGTCATCACCTCGCTTCCGACCAGTCCACCGGCCAACCTGTGCCAGTCGGCCTCGACCCCCTGTTCACCCGCCGAGGAAGCACAGGCCGATCTCTGGGGTTTCGCTCAGAACCTGGCGAGCAACCTGCCCAATCCCGCGGCACAGATCCAGTGTGCAGTGGCCTGTTCGAGCACCACCGATGCGCCCATGGTCATCACCATCAGCTGGACCAGCCGGAGTCCGAACGGCCGGGCCATGGCCACCGCTAACTACAGCACGGTCTACCAGCCATGACCCGCCTTCATCCGGGACATCACCGCGGCTTTGGTCTGATCGAATTCCTGATCGCCATCACGCTCACCCTCTTTCTGGTGGCGGGATTGGCCACCATTTACTTCAGTAACGAACAGGGATCGGTCGCCCAGCGGGCTGAGGCGGCTCTCGCCGACAACATCCGCCTCGCGGTTACTCTGCTCACGACCGACATCCGCCAGACGGGCTACCGCTGGGACTTGTCCATACCCGTAAGCCAGTTGTTCACGATCATCCCCGACTATGAGGCCGATCCCACGGCTTTTCTGGCGACTCCCAGCAATCCCCTCATCATGGGTGACTGGGCCAATACCGGCTCCTCCCTGCCCTACGGACTGGCCGTGAGTTACCAGTCGGACGGCACACTCAGCAACTGCCAGGGCCAGCTCGTACCCATCGGATCCGTCGATACCGACGTCTGGAAGGTCAATAAGGCGACCGATCAACTCGAATGCAAGAGCCGGATCTCGACCATCAACAACAACGCCTTCGACAGCTACGTGCCGCTCGTGAATAACGTGGAGACGATGATGGTCCGGTTCGGCGTCGACGCCCAGAACACGGGCTCGGTCTCGGCCTACGTCAGTGCCCCGAACGTCGACATCTACAGCCAGATCCTCTCGGTCCAGCTGGCGCTGGTCATGGTCAGCGGCAACCCCGCAGCCCCCCAGGGCGAAGTGGGCGATGTCCTGCCGACTCCGATTCACGGGAGCTTTGACCTTCTGGGCATGATGTACACCCCGTCCACCCCACCGGACCGCTACCTCCGCATCGTGGTCGTCCGTGACGTTGCCCTCAAGAACCTCTTGGCCGACTAACCCCCATGAAACCACCCCGCCCCCCCAGCTCTTCCCGCGGCATCGCCCTGATCACCGCCCTCGTGTTTCTGGTGGTGCTCACCCTTCTCGGAGTGACCCTCATGGAAGGGATCACCCTGGAGCAGCGCATGTCCCATAATCTGCGCGAGAAACAGCGAGCCATTGCTGCGGCCGATGCGACCCTCAATGGGACCGCGGGCTGGCTGTCCTCCCTCGCCGTGATTCCCCTTCCGACTCCGACCCAGCCGGGCGTAGCCAGCCCGTTTTCGATCTATGCATACAACGACAGCACGGTCTCCACCATCAACTTCGCGAGCGACAGCTTCTGGACCTCAAGCCTCCCCCAGAGTTACCAGCAAAGCTTTCCCTTCAACAATGCCGCCGCCACCTCGAGCAGCGGGATCCTCGTCAACGGCGGACTCCTCCAGTACGCCTCCGATCCCGAGGTCTTCCTCGTTGAACTGCCGACTGTGCCTCTCCCTGGAGACAACTTGGCCGCCATGGGCGCCACCTATGGTGTAAACGGCGTTCCCCGTACTTTTCAGCTGACTGCCTGGGCCACTGGGGGCACCGCCAATGCCGTGGCGGTCATCCAGGAAACCTATCGGCCCTGATCCGGAGGTCGTCACATGTCCATCCCCACTCATCCTTCAGGCCTCTCCCGCAGGTTCGTCCCGGTCATCGGGCTCATTTTAGGAGTGACGCTGCTCCCCGGAGCCCATGCGAGCACCCCTCCCACGGTTCCGATCTCGAACGTTCCCCTGACGCTCGTCAATCCCACCCATCCCCAGGTTCTCCTGGTTCTGGCCAACTCCCAGTCCATGGACGGTGATCTTGCGGGGGCCATCATGACGGGGTCGGGAGAGATCCCCGCCCTCGCCTCATCAAGCTCGCCCGTCGACTACAGCGTGCCAGCCGGTTTCACTCCTCCCTGCGTGGCGGCCAGTGCCTCAGGAGATGCCCCCTATACCACCTTCGGAAGCTCCTCGAATCCGGTCTGTCCGAACTCCAGCATCGAATACGACAATTCGGCGAGCCGCCTCAACGTCGCCAAGGCGGCCCTGAGCCAGGTCATCAGCTACTACGCGGCCAACTTCGACATGGGCCTCATGGATTACTCGACCGGCGGATCCGGAACCTATACGACCTGGCTCTACATGATGAGCGAACCGGGCGGGTTCACCTTCGGGACGAGCAATTCGACTCCTCCGGCCGATGGCGGCAAGTGGCATCCCAACCCCTGTTACCAATCGACCCTGAACTCGTGCTCGGCTATCGAAAGTTACTACTCGAACCCCGCCGTTCTTTCAGATCCCTATGTCTCGACGCTGGCCACTTCCGACAACCCCGCGATCAACGACGTGCTCTATGCCGGCGGCTTTCCCTCCGTCTTCCTCAACTTTGACGGTCCGTACTGCAACGGCGGGTCCAATTACTGCCCCGGGTCCCTGATCTACAGCGACTATACGCTCGCGGACTACAACAATGGAGCCATCTCGACCAGCTACAATGGATCCTCACCGGGTGGCTTTGCGCTCGGCACCAATCCCACGAACGCCGGCTACGTACCCCACAGCTCCCAGGTGCTGTACGCGGAACGCGGGTTCGGCTTCTACAGCAGCGCGGGCTCGAACACGGGCAACCTCCTCGTACCGATCGAATCCTACACCGATGCGACCGGATGCAGTGGGCTGACCGATCTCCAGTGCTACATCCAGCAGTTCACCCCCCATCTCGCCCCGGAGACCAACGATTCGGGCAGTACGGAAATCAAGGCGATTGCCATCCAGTCTCCGATCGCCGGCGTGCTCAATGGAGCCTATGACTACTACACCGGTTCCAACGCGCCAGTCTCGAACACGAGCTGCACGGCGAACCGTTATGTTGTGCTGATCACCGATGGGTTACCGACCCAGGATCTTGAAGGAGGACTCTGGCCACCCCTGGGATCCCGTTCGGCAGTGGGATACGGAGAGACGGCGACCTTTAACCTCGCCGGGGGCGGCACGGTTTCGACCACCGATGCCTCCTTCGCGTACGACGTCGAGAATGGCGAGACCACGACCCTCGCCTCGACCAACGACCAGGCACTCACCGATACCATCACCAAACTCGGCGATCTCAAGGATGCCCAGATCAAGACTTACATCGTCGGCATGGGCGCTGGCGTCGATCCCGAGCTGAATCCGGCCGCGGCAGCGACCCTCAAGGCCATGGCGATCGCCGGCGGCACCCAGAACTACTATCCGGGGATCAGCCCCCAGGCCGTGACCAACGACCTCGAGGCCATCTTTGGCGCCATCAACGTGAACAACGTGTCCACGACCTCAGCCTCCGTCAACTCCACCTCGCTCAACACCTCGACCGTGGTCTACCAGGCCAAGTTCGACTCTGCGGCCCTGCCCTACGCTGACTGGACCGGCGACCTCCAGGCCTTCCCGGTGAGTGCCAGCGGCAACGTCAACATCCAGTCGGGCGCCCTGTGGGATGCCGCCCAGGAATTGGATACTTCACTTGCCGGCACGGGTTGGAATAGCCGGACCATGGCCACCTGGAACCCGGCTGGAAACAGTGGCGTCGGCGCCGGTGTTCCGTTCGCGTGGGTCGACCTCTCTCCCCTCCAGCAGAACCAGCTCGAAACCCTCTGGAGCAGCCTCACAGCGAGCGAGCAGGCGGCATTCGGAGACAACGCGGCGACCTATGGACAGGCCGTGCTCGATTATCTGCGGGGTGACACGACGGAAGCGCAAGCCCAGGGCGGGATCTTCCGTGATCGCTCAGCCCTCCTGGGTGACGTCGTGGACAGCAACCCGGTCTATGTCGGCCCACCGGAAGGCACCTATACGGATCCCTCATACCTGACCTTTGCCCAAGATCTGGCCAACCGGACACCGGTCCTCTATGTCGGCGCCAACGATGGCATGCTCCATGCCTTCTCGGCGACAACCGGCCAGGAGCTTTTCTCCTACGTGCCCAACGGGGTCTTCGCCAATCTGGCCAATCTCACGAATCCTACCTACAACCAATCCCACGAATTTTTCGTGGACGGATCCCCGACGGCCGGCGACGTCCAGTTCATCGACGGCAGCTGGCATACCCTGGTGACCGGCGGTCTCAATGATGGCGGCGAAAGCATCTACGCCATCAATGTGACCCATCCCACCCTGCTCGAAACAGCCTCCGGACTGGCAAGCCACGTCCTCTGGGAGTTCACCGATCCCTACCTGGGTCTTACCTACAGCCAGCCCCAGATCGCCCGCATCGATCTGAACGGCAACCCAACCTCGGTCGTCATTTTCGGATCAGGTTATGACAATGCCGATGGCAACCCTTATCTTTATGTCGTGAATGCCCAGACCGGCACCCTGATTGACCGCATCTCGCTCTGCTCGGATGTCCCCACCGCCTGCAGTTCGAGCGAACCCAACGGGCTTTCGACCCCGGCGGTCGTGCCAGCCGATGGTTCAAGCCTGGACAACCTGGTCTACGCCGGAGACCTCCAAGGCAACCTCTGGCGCATCGACATTTCGTCGAGCTCGCCTGCGAACTGGACGGCATCCGTCCTGTTCCAGGCCGGTTCCCACACCGATCTGCAGCCGATCACGACCCAGCCGGTGGTCAGCCTCGCCCCCTCCGGCGCACCCGCCGGCTCTCTGCTCGTCATGTTCGGAACCGGGCAGTTCCTGGGCACACCCGATCTCACGACCACCACAACCCAGAGCTTTTACGGGATTCTCGATCCCACCCCGGCCGGCGGGACTCCTCCCTCCAACTATCCGCCCGGCTATAACAAGCTCGTCCAGCAGACCCTCTCGGCTGCCACCTATAGCTACACGAGCTCGACGGGCCAGACCATCACTCTGCCGATCCGTACTGTCACGAACAACACGATCGACTGGAACAGCAAGGACGGATGGTATCTCGACCTGCCCGACGCCGGCGAGCGGGTTGTGACCAACCCGCATATCGAGGGGGGTGCCGTCATCTTCACGAGCTACGTACCGGATGCAGCCAGCGCCACGAGCTGCTCGACCGGCGGGTCGAGCTTCCTCATGGTCCTGAACTTTGCCACGGGGGGGGCCTTCCCCGGGCCCCAACTGGACCTCAACGGCGGCAACACGATCAATGGCTCAGACCAGTACAATGGCCAGAATCCAGTCGGCATCGGCCTGGGCAACGGTTTTGCAGCGGCCCCCACCATTGTCCGGACACGACCGGGGGTCATCGGCGACATCAAGCTCGTCACCCTGTCCACAGATACCATCGCTTCCTGGAAGGAACGCGGGGGTAATCGTGGTAGGCTCAACTGGAAGGAAATCCGCTGAGGTAAAGTGCCATGACCCGCACCCATCGTTACCTGGTCCTTGCCCTCCTCCTGTGCGCCTGGACGGTTCCCGCTGCGCACGCCATCGTCCCCGTTCTCGTCCGCCCTGACGGGACGGTCATCAACCTGTCGACCGGGGTTGCAACCCGGACCGATGGCAGCCATTACCGGCTGTCGCCGGCCGCCCTCCAGGCGCTCATCAAGGCCCATGCCCGGGAAAATCCGACACGACCCACCCCCCACAAGGCGATCCCGCACCTCTCGGAGAATGGCTCATGAAGGCCCGGGGCTTTAGCCTGATCGAACTCCTCGTGGTCATCGCCATTGCCGGCATTCTTTTTTCCATTGCCGTGCCAGCCTATCAGCAATATCTGCTCAGCGCCAACCGAACAGACGCCATCAAGACGCTACTCGAGGTCTCGAACAGCGAGGGAGAATATTACACGCAATACAACCAGTACACGACCGCACTCACCGCCCTGGGCTATGCATCGGACAACGTGACCAGCGAAAATGGGTACTACGTCGTGACGGTTACTTCCACCCAGCCCCAGACCTTCACGCTGACGGCAACCCCACAGGGAGGACAGGTACAGGACACCCATTGCGGTACCTTCACCCTGAACTCGCTGGGACTGAGGGAGGTCACCGGAACTGAAGGGGCAACCCACTGCTGGCAGTAGTCTGCCCGGAACTCCCCTCCTCCATTCCGGAGGCATCCTGCCGGTCGTAGGCTACAATGCCCTGCCGCCACAAGGGTTCCCTGCTTGACCGACAAACCACGGTTCTCCCTCTCGGACCTGCCTCACGGCTGTTTCACGGGATGCCTGAGGGGCATTGAGCGGGAGGCTCTCCGGATCAATCCGGATGGCCGGATCGCCCAGACCCCACACCCCACGGCCCTGGGCGCACCGCTCACTCACCCGCACTTCACGACCGACTACTCCGAATCCCTCCTCGAGATCGTCAGTTCGGCCCAGCCCACCCTCGAGGGACTCGAGTCCGAGCTCGAAAAACTGCATGCCTTCGTCCAAGAGCACCTCGGGGAGGAACGGCTCTGGCCCCTCAGCATGCCGCCTTTCATCCAAGACGAGTCCGAAATCCCGATCGCCCGCTATGGAAGCGCCCCCCAGGGCCTTTTGAGACACCGTTATCGTGTGGGGCTCGCCCACCGGTATGGCCGCTTCATGCAGGTGATCGCCGGAGTCCACTTTAATTTCTCCTTCCCCACCCTCCTGTGGGATCTCATGCAGCCTCCAGGCCCCCCGCCAACGCAGGCAGCCAAACTGCGCAACGAGAGTTACTTTGCGATCCTGCGCAACTTCTCCCGCCAAGCCTGGGTTCCCTGCTATCTCTTCGGTGCCTCTCCAGCCCTCTGCCGAAGCTTCAGCCCGGCGACCCACCTGGGTCCCACTCCCTGGAACTCCGATACCCTATACGACCCTCACGCCACTTCGCTCCGCATGAGCGATATCGGCTATCGCAATAAAAACCAGCAAAAAATCAGAATTTCGCTGAACGGCCTGGATGCCTACGTGAGGACCCTCTCCTGTGCCACCCAGATGCGGGATCCCGATTACCGGCGGATCGGAGTCCGGTGTCCGGATGGTGGCTGGCGTCAACTCAATGATCATGTCCTCCAGATCGAAAATGAGTACTACAGTATCGCCCGGCCCAAGTCTCTCAAGCATCCCGGCCAACGTCCCCTTCTCTCACTCCGGCAAGAGGGGGTCGACTACCTGGAAATCCGCATTTTGGACGTGGATCCGCTCTCGCCTTTGGGCATCGCCCCGGAAACGATGGCCTTCCTCGAAGTCTTCCTCTGGTGGTGTCTCATCAAGGAGAGTCCACCGCTTTCGGAGGACGAGCGCTTCATGAACGAGGGCAATCTTCGGCTGGTGGCCTACGAAGGGCGAGGATCCCGGTTGTCGCTCCGTGACCCGGATGGATTCGGACCACTCGAAATCCGGCTTGACCGCATGCTGGATGCCCTGGAGCCCGTGGCCGATCACCTCACGAAAGCCACCGGAGAACCGCTCTACCAAAAATCCCTCAGTCTTGCCCGTTCCCGCTGTCGGCATCCCGACGAAACACCATCTGCCTGGATCCTCCGGGAAATGCAACGGATGGATGTTGGGCATACCGGCTTCGGACTGGAACTCGCACGACGTCAGGCAGATGCCCTGGCCGGTATCCGAATCGGGCCCGAAGACCGGACGCGCCTTGAAAGCTGGACCCTTCAATCCGTTGAAGAGCAAGAGCGCCTCGAGCGTGAATCCGCTCTCTCATTCGAGGAGTACCTGGCCCAGTACCTTACGGCCGACCCGGCGGGCTGTTCGCCCGCTTCCTGAGAAAACCCCGTCTTTCCTCCCGTTAAAGCAGTTGTTTCCCGGGCGCCCGAAGCTGTCTTCCCGAATGGACCCCCATCCGGCGGATCAATCCGCTTGAAACCCAACTGAGCCTCTATAATGGTTGGGGTTCCCTCCAAGATCCTGGACTTTCGCATGAAACGTTACGGTATCCGTGCCCGGATGGATCCTTCGGATCCTATGTCAGCACCTCATCTCATCGGCCCCGATTTCCAAGTCGACCGGTGGTTCGAAGACCGCGCGGAACGGGACCGGGCGCTGGCCGAACTACGTTCCGGCCGGCCCTACTACCGCAGCGGAGACACCCCGAGCGTGATTTATGAGGCGATCGAGGACGAGGCGGTGAACTCCGTCAACCATCAATCCTCCGCCTGATTCGGTCAATGCGGCATCAGTGCCCGAGGCGGATGCGCCAGCCCCCACCCGGCAGGGACTCAAGCCCCTTGGGATGGTAATCAAGCGGGCGTCCGACTTCGATGATTCCCATCATCCCGCCTGCAAAATGCCCCGGCTCATGACAGGCATACTCGAGCGTCGTGGGCTGATCCGGGAAATGCCAGACGAGTGACCGGGTCTGGCCCGGTTCCACCGTCACCCCGTTCAGATCGTGCATCTTCATGTCCGGATGGCGCTCCATGTCCCGTTCATGCGCCCGCTGTTCGGCCAGGTTGCCGATCACGAACTCGTGAATCAAGTGCCCGCGGTTGGTCACGATGAACCGGATCGTCGCACCGGGCGTGACCACAACGCGTGAGGGCTTGAACCGGAAACTATCAAGCGCAACGACCCGTATTGTTCGGGTAACCGCCCCGGCCGCTCCTGGAGAACCGAAAGCGAATGACGTGTCCGGCCGCGCCATCCGCATGGATTGATGGCCACGAGGAGGATCACGCCGTGGCGAGGCGACCCCTCCCGTTGAGGACCCCTGTCCCAGCCCGAATCCGGCCGGAACCTGCTCCATGGCAGCCGGCGGCATGCCATGGAGCAGTACCGAGGCCGCAATCAATACAAGAAGACCAATCAGGCTTTCAATCGCAATCGAATGGTAGCAGCGGTCGAGTTCGCGTGACGGTACCGCCGACGGGGTGACTGGCTTCGGGTGGACCACCCGAGCCAGCACGAGGTGATCCCACCCCGACCGGGGAGGCAGTCCGCAGACCCGCCGGATTTCCGGCAGGCGGACATAACGGTTGTAGACACCAATCAGGACCAGGACCAGGACCAGTCCGAGTTTCACGAGCAGCACCTCACCATAGGTACTGGTCACAAAGGCCGACCAGCTGCCGAGTTGCTGCCAAGCCGTATAAATTCCGGTCACAAGAATCAGTCCAAGCCCCACACCAGCCAGTGTCGATAAGCGAGAGAAGATCACGGCAGGCCGCTCGCGTTTTCCCTCTTGCAGCCGTCGCCTCAGGGTCGGGAACACAAAAAGCGCAATGCTGAAGAGCGCACCGATCCAGAGTCCTGCCGCCACCAGGTGGATCCAATCCACAAAAACCGGGAAGCGGAAACTCCCGTGGTCCGCCGGATGCCCGGTTTCACTGCGTGTAAAAGCAATGGCCAAAAGCCCGAGCAGCATGATTCCGCCGATGAATCGAGCCCGCTCGCGCCAAAGCCAACCGGCCCCCCAGAGCAACCAGAGTCCGATGAGGAGGGGGACTCGGGCGATCCAGATATGGCCGAAACGTGTGGCTGAAAGGACAACCGGGATCACGGTTGGCAGGCCCGAGAGGGGGCCCCGGCTCATTTCCAGGCTGCGCGAAACCAGGATGAGACCGCTCGTCAGGGTCAGGACGACTAGCCCCACCCCCCCCCACTGCCAGAACGGTCGCCGGAACCACTCGTCCTGATCCCGTGGTACAACCCAGATCCAGACGGCCCAGGTGCCGATGGCTGATACGACTGCAATCACGTCGATTGCGGTCAATGTAATGTAGAGAGGATGCATATGTATTATCTCCGTCTCAGCGAACCCGGAAGTACCAGCGGCCTTCCGTATGATGGCCATCAAACGCAATGACGCTCCAGTCGACAAAGTAAACTCCCGGACCGATTGGATGCAATCGGGTCTCAAGGATGGTATGGCTGCCCTTGGGGATGAACCCGTTGCCGATACTCACCTTCTGGCCCTTGCGGCTTTTGACGATGAGGTGGGAGAAGACCGGTTCGATGCCGGCATCGAACCAGATGGTGACCAGATGGGGGGGCACCTTGAGCCGGGCACCCACATGGGGGTCTGAGCGTTCGGGAAAGGCATGGGCAAATGCCACAGGTCCCATGAAGAAGAGGATCGGCAAAAGGAGGCCAACCCTCATCCGGACCAGACGAGGGGTCATACAACGGTTCATGAACGATCTCCAAAAAGAGGGGTCCCGAGTGTCTTGGGGAACAGGTCATCGAAGTAAAAGTCGACCCCGATGACGATGCCCGGTCGGTTGCCGCTCGCAGCATTGACCGGAAGTTCGAGCTCGACTCCCCACTGCAGGTAATGGCCGATCCAGATCAAGCCCGGGTCGATATCCCCGGTCGTCCGGGCCGGACAGTTGGCATCCAGGCAGGTCTGCATGGGAATCTCGACGATGGGAACCATGTTGTTGAAGGGTGCGCCGATCCCCTCGTAGCGGACGAAATCCTGGAGGTAAGGGATGCTGTACTGAAGGGAAAAATCCCAGTTGAGGATCCGAGGAGCCAAGGCTGAGGAACTGGGAATGTTTTCCGAGACCGCTCCCGTAATGGCAAAGGGTGTGAGGTACCGGAGTGAAAAGGGCAGGAAACCGAAACCCTGGCCAAAGGCAAACTCGGGGGTGTAGACGGAGCCCGCCGAGCCGATGGCACTGCTGCCACTGCCTCCGATCGTATCGGTCAATTGCACGAGACCAATCGATTCCGTCGACGGGACCTTGTAGAGTTGGTAGGCCGCACCCAATGTCCAGTTATCCCAACCCCTGAGCGGAGGCCCGGTTGCGGGTTCGACCTGCTGGTAGTCCGTACCCACCACAAGGCCGAAACGCCGGGTCAGGGTCTTGGCATAACTGAGAGAGAGGCTATCCGTGATTCCCTGGGATCCTGGGAGCGCGTTGAAGACGATGGGCAGTTCATCCGCCACTCCGGGATCGTCAAAGGTCAGTGTGGCCGGGAACACCCGCTCACCGACCACGGCATGGGCGGATGCGGCCGGACCGGCCATCCCGGAAGCCACGAGCAGAATACCGAGTATCCACGCCCACACAAGGAACACAACCCAGTTTCGGAGAACCGGCGGCCCGGAAATCTCCAGCTGCTTCCCGTACCGGGAAACCCCTACCACGTTTTTCACTACGCTCTCCCCGCCTGAGGACAGGCGCTTTCCCCATCAGGGGAAGCCCGTCTTGTTTGAGTGACCAGATCCCGGTCGAAAACCGGGCCTCCGGAATCTCCTGTTCCTAGCTGAGAGCGGGTGGTGCGCGGCTACGGGTTCTGAGGGGGAGAGGGAACGGTGGAAGCGCCGATGGGCGCGGCAGCACCCGTCCACCAAGGCGGTAAAGCACCGGGGCTGTGAAGGAAGGAACCAGCCTGGGCACCACGGTTGATCCATGGGCCATGACTTGGCAGACGGGACAGAGCAGGCGTCCCAGGCTGGTCCGGTGGTGGATCAGCCCACTCAGGGCATAGATGGTGGTGCACGCCACGAGGACCGCCCACACCACCCCGTGGACGCTGGATCGCCGGAGTGTATGCCCGGCCAACCTCAAACGTGGCCTCCCGGCAAGCCCGACCCGCAAGGCCCGCTGCTTCGGGGAGCGGGCCTTGCGGAGGAGATCAGGTCCCATGCCATCAGGCCGACCCGGACATTACATCCGCGGGACAGGCGGGACAGGCGGAAACCGGACCGGGCTGCCGATGGGCAGACTGGCCAATCCTTGAGCGTAGGCTGCTCGGTTCCAGCTCTCGACCGCCGTCCGGATCCGGGTGTTGAACTGGTGTATGACCGATCCGACCCGCTCGCGGTCATGACGGATCAGAGCCAGGGTCTGGGCACGCGGTTTCTCACCCCAGCCAAACGCCGACATGCCGTAGAGTGCGGAGACATGCATGTGCAGGCGAGTATAGTGCCGGAGGAAGTCCTCGGAGGCACCGTGCTGGGTTTTCGGATTCCAGAGCGGGGCTTCAAAGCCCATCAGGGTTTTACGTAGAGCCACAGCCTGCCGGATCAGGGAACCGTGGGCACGGCGGAAAGCCGCGTCCCCATTCCCCCGGGCAATCACCGCTCCGAGCCCGACCTCAAAGGCATGGAGCCGGTTGAGGACCGTATTCAGGGCGGAGACCACCGAGCGCATCGCGAGACCCACCCGGGTATTGGCCCGGTAGATCGAGAGCGGAACCGGATAGCGCGGATCGGGCATCACATGCGCGACGGCCATCTCCGTCCGACCTCCTGCCGTGACGGAAATCCGGTAGACGCCTGGCACCACACGCGGGCCACAACTGCCACCGAAGAATCCTCCCCGCGACTTGGGCATGATCGAAAGCGAAGTGGGCCCCTTGTAGATGAGGTTCCAGACCATCTCATTGACCCCGGAATGGGCCGGCCCCCAGAGGGTATCGATCTTCTGGCCCGCGGCTGACTGGATGACGATCTTCACGGGGGTTTCGTGACGGGCCCGCTCGGTTGCTGTCGGTTTGAGTGCCTTTTTCAGGTAATAACTGATGACCACCCCCGTGGGCGCATTGGGCGCCCGGAAATGGGCCGGTCCGACACTGTTCGTATGGCTTGCATAAAGCTCATAGCCAGCGGAAGGCGTAAACAGGTGGAACGGCGCTCGGGTCACCGCGCGATCAAATTGCTCGATCGGACGGAGATTGTCGAGCACCCACATCCCCCGCCCATGTGTCGCAAGAACCAGGCTGTGAAGCGGCTTCACAAACTGCAGGTCCATAACCGGGGAAGTGGTCAGGTTCGCGTGCAGCCGTTGCCAGTGATGCCCGCCGTTCAGGGAATAGTACAGGCCCTGCATGGTTCCGGCCATGAGCAGGTTCTGGTCATTGGGATCCTGCCGGACAACCAGGACGGAGGAATTCGGCAAACCGTCCGTCAGGCGATGCCAGCTCCGGCCGTAGTCATCCGTCTTGAATACGTACGGACGGTTGTTTCCGAGTTCGTGGTCATCAAAGGCCACAAACGCGGTACCGGCGTGGAAGGGGGAAACCGTGACGTGGTAAACACGCGCCCAGTCCGGTGCACCCGAAGGCGTGACCCTCGACCAATGTGCCCCCCCATTGCGGGATACCCAGACCCAGCCGTCGTCGGTTCCCACCCAGATCACATTCGGGTTGGTGGGAGCGAGCGTGATCGACTGGATCGTGTCATAAGTCTCCGCACCAGACATGTCCTTGGTGACCGGACCACCCGTGGGTCCCTGTTTCGCCTTCACATTCCGCGTGAGATCCGGGCTGATCACGGTCCAGTGCCGGCCTCCATCCAAGCTGTGAAACACGACGTCGGCACCGATATAAATGCTGTTCGGATCAGTCGGGGAGACCGCAATGGGCGAGGTCCAGTCAAACCGATACTTCTGCTTGGCCATGACCTTGCCGGACAGGATATCGCCTGCCAGGATGTCCCGGACGTAGGGGTTGATGCTGCGGGCGCGGCGGGTGATCCGGTTATAGCGGGTCAGGTCCCCGTCGTCCGTTGTCGCATAGATGATATTGGGATCACTGGGAGCCGGTACCACATACTGACCGTCCCCGCCGGAGATCTGGAACCAGTCCTGGGCACCGACCACCCCCCCGCGACGATAGTCGCTCGATGCACCACACCAGGCATTGTTGTCCTGCAGGCCGCCGCAGACCAGAAACGGCATCACCCGATCAGCCACAGCCACCTGGTAGAACTGTTCGATTGGCAGATTGCCCAGAAACCGCCAGTGTTTCCCACCCGTCGTGGACAAATAGACTCCACCGTCGTTCCCCTGGATGATTCGGTCGGGATCGTGGGGGTCGATCCAGATCGCGTGGTGATCGACATGGACACCCGGATCTGCATAGAAGGAGGTCACCCCACCGTTTGTGCTTTCCATCATTTTCATAGACAGCATGAACAGCCGTTCCGGGTTGTTCGGCATGACGGCAAGATCGGTGAAGTAGAAAGGCCGCACATCGTCGTTATGGTTGTCACTGACTTCGGTCCAGCGGGTTCCCGCATCATGGGACACCCAAAGGACGCCTCCCTTCGCCTGGATCACGGCGTAGACGGTTCCCGGTTGGCTGGGCGCAAACGCAATCGCGCTCCGGCCGATCGGACCCTGGGGCAGGCCATGGGTCAAGCGGGTCCAGTGCAAGCCGCCATCGATGGAGCGATAGAGACCGCCGGACCGGCCACCACTCACGAGCAACCACGGATAGCGCTG
>JAKARN010000132.1 GCA_021828425.1 Pseudomonadota bacterium
GGGGAAGGAGAGTTCTGGTTATTGCCTGGATCCTTATTCGAGCTACAGAAAGCATCACTTGGGCGGGGTTCGCTCTTTTGATTGGGGATGGACTCTGTACCTTGTATGTCTTGGTTACCACATCGCGTGCTCTACAGGCGCCGCTCAGTGCTACGCTGGCCTACGTCGTTAATCCGATCATGATGTTTCGTAATCAAAAAAACTTTTGATCAATATCCTCCGGTATAGAGTTTTCCTAGACACGGTTTTGGGCCAAAGTGAAGGTCCGAGGAGTGTTCGATGCGAAGAAAGAACGACGTAACTGATGAAGAGCGAGGCCGATGGTCCTCGAGGAAAAAGATGGCTGTGGTGCTGCGTCTGATGCAGGGTGAAGACCTGGACACGCTCTCGCAAGAGCTGAAGGTCAACGCTGCAGCGCTGTCGTCTTGGCGCGAGGTCTTCTTGGCCAGTGGTCTTGCCGGGCTGAAAAGCCGTGAGGTCGATTCGCGCAACGAGAAGATCACGCAGTTGCAGAAGGCTCTCGGTAAGACCGCCCTGAACCTGGAGATCTCCCGCGAGATCAACCGGGTGTACGAAAGGAAACACGGCCCTTTAGCCCCCGGGAAGTCGAACCAGTGAGATGGGACCTGTCGACTTCCCAGAACCCGACTGTCCCGCTGAACCGCGTCTGTGCTCTTCCGGGCTTGGTCCGCTCGAGCGTGTACTTCGCTCGAAAGGCGGATCCATCCCCCCTGGAGCCCCGAGGGGCCCCAGGGGGGGCATACCGACGGTGAGCTTGTCGAGCACATCCGCGGGGTGCTCGCTGCCTCGATGTTTCTCGGGGAGGGGTACCGCAAGGTGTGGACGAAGCTTCGTTCCCGTGGGATCCGCACCAGCCGCGGCCGCATGCTTTGCCTGATGTGCGAGCATGACCTGTGGGCTCCGCCGCGTAGCGGCGTCCCACGAGGACCGCGCTTGCACGAAGGCACCCTCATTCCGCCGGCGCCGGATATGCGCTGGGGGACGGATTTGACCGGCACCTAGACCACGCGCGAGGGCTCGACGAGCGTGCTGCTCACCGTCGATCATCACACTGCCGAGATCCTCGGCATCCATGCCGCCCGGCGTGCGATGCGCTGGGAAGCGCTCGAGCCGGTCCGTCAGGCCGTACGCCGCTGCTTCGGGTCCATCCACGAGAAGATCTCCGCCAGCCTCGAGCTTCGCCACGATCATGGCTCGCAGTACATCAGCGATGACTTCCAGAGCGAGATCAAATTTTTGGGCCTGCATTCCAGTCCTTCGTTCGTGCGGGCTCCCGAAGGGAACGGCTGCGTTGAGCGTGCAATCCGTACCCTCAAGGAGCAGCTGCTCTGGGTCCAAACCTTCTGGACGGTCGAGGAGCTGCGCCTGGCGCTCATCGAGTGGCTGGGCTGTACAACGAGCAGTGGCTGATCGAGCCCACGGCTTCAAATCATCCGCTCAGCGCCGGCGTGACTACTACGCCGAGAAAAACAGCTGGCTGCATGACAGAGTTCATTACCCATAAACCCCTGTCCAGAAAACCCTTGACCGCTACACGAATCCGGACTCGGCAAAGCTCGCTTACTGGGAACGCATCGATAAAGACTTCGTCGGTTATTATTCGATGAACGTTGGACGGGTAAATTAATCAGAGGTTCCCAAACTCTTTTAGATGCCTCTACTTGTTTTATGCGTGTTTAGCACAGAGTATACAGGTGAAAGTCATTGTATCTACTCATGGGGCGTTACGCCCCACCTCAGCAAGGAAAGGCTCCACGTCCTCTTGAAGCCCTGGTGCTGGTGCGAGCAGGCGGGGCTGTCTCTGCCCTCGGTCTCGACCCTTGGCCGCGTCATCGCCCATGCCGCCGACAAGATGCGGCATGCCCCGAAGTGCCCCAGCTCCTCACCCGCACACGCAAGACGCGCAAACCCCAAGACTTCAAGGCTCCGTCCCTGGCCCGGTGGGCCACCGACACCGTCGAACGGGTCGGAGACGGTATGCACCGCTACCTGCTGACCTTCCTCGATCTCGTCTCCTGCTTGGGCTTTGCGGTGGCTTTGCCCGCCCAAACGAGCCGCTACATCGCCTGCGCTCCACCCATTATTGGACTGTGACCCCAAATCCCCCAAAATGAACGCCCACATCGAACGCTTCAACTGCACTGTCCAGGAACCGTTCGTGGATTTCCACCCTGAGCCTCTTCAACCACAAACTCGCCGACTGGCTCATCACCGGTCGGAGGTGTCCCATGAGACCGACCGGAACTCCCGAAGAGCTTGAACGTCGACGCCTTCGTGCGCTCGCGCTACTCTCGCAAGGAATGCTGCTTGGGGAAGTCGCGATGAAAAACCCACAACTTCCGTGTGAGGCTTAGGATGAAAATAACCCGGTTGCGCTTCTGTTCTCCCGGTTATGTGAACAGCCCGCGCGAAAGTTCGCGCAGTGCCCGGGTTTTAGGGATCCTCATGTGTCGCTAAACCGGAAGTATCGGATGGTTTTTGTTCAGTGAGCCTCCTCGCAGATGGATGTTCTGTTCTATTCGGATTTGTGCGCAACTAGTGTTACGTAACATAAGTCATGTTAATATTATGCCCCTGTACCCTCTTGGGAGGGGCGTTCATGGCCAATCACGCGCGAGCTCTTGCCTTGACGCCGTCGGACCGCGAGGAGCTGGAGCGGCTGCAGCGCTCGCCTTCTTCGCCGGCTGGACTGTGTCGTCGTGCCCGAGCGATTCTGCTGATGGCGGATAAGGTTACGGGGACTGAAGTGGCTCGGCTGACGGACTACACGCCGGTACAAATCAGCCGCATCCGCCGGCGCTTTGCCGAGGACGGCGTGGCCGGTCTGGCCGATCGGGCCCGTTCGGGCCGTCCACCGCGACTCGGCGAGGCCAAGGGGGCACAGATCGTGGCCCTCACGCTCCAGGCGCCGCCACAGGGACTGACGCACTGGAGTACCCGAGACATGGCCCAACGGGTGGGCGTCTCGCACGCCACCGTGCATCGGCTCTGGCAGGCCCATGCGCTTCAACCGCATCGGCTCGAGAGCTTCACGTTCACCCACGATCCGCGGGCAGAGAGCAAGATCCGCGATGTCGTGGGAGTGTATCTGCACCCACCCACCCACGCCGTGGTGCTCAGCCTCGATGAGAAGACCCAGATCCAAGCCCTTGAACGCACCCAGCCGGAGCTGCCGCTGCGGCCCAACCGGCCCGCGCGCCAGACGCACGACTATCGCCGTCATGGACTGGCCAGCTTGTACGCCGCACTGGAAGTGGCCACCGGCAGGGTGCTCGGGGAGTGTTCCGCACGGCACACCGGGGCTGACTTCGTGCGGTTCCTCGATCAGGTGTATCGTCGTTACCGGCGACGCGAACTGCATGTGATCCTGGACAACTCCTCCACCCACTCCACTCCACAGGTGCACCAGTGGCTCGAGGCACATCCCAACGTGCAGTTCCACTTCACTCCCACGGGCACCTCCTGGCTCAACCTGATCGAGGCTTGGTTTGGCATCCTCACGCGCAAATCGGTCCGGCGTGCCAACTTCGTCTCCGTCCCTGCCCCGGGTCAAACACATCGGCCACTACATCGAGCACTGAATGAACATCCCACACCCTTTGTCTGGACCAAATCCCCGGCCCAAATCATCCGTAAAACGCTCCACCGGGGCCATTAACATCATTTCAGTGACAGAACACTAGGATGGCCATGATCGGGAAGCCCAAAGCGGCTTCCGCAGACTCGACGGGTCGGAAGGTCGATCTCAGTTTTCTATTTATCTCCTATGCTCGCACAGACCTGTTGCAGATCGCGATCGAGTCCTTGCGTGGCCAGCTAAATCATGAAACCCTGCCCGGTTTGAGTTACGAGTTTGTGGTCAGTGATGATGGCAGCCCTGAGCCGTGGGCTTCCGTGCTCCATTCCCTGCGTGTCGATCGCTTGGTTGTCTTGCCGAGAAACCAGGGGATGGGGAGTAATGTAAACCAAGGAATTAGGGCGTGTCGGGGAAACTATGTCGTTCAGATCCAGGACGATTGGAGGTTCGTGGCCACTCCTGAGGTTTTTGAAAAAGCAATACAGGTCTTGGAATTGGATGGGGAAGTTGGTCTGATACTGTACGTGGAACCAAACAAGACGCTTCCTTTCCATGTACGCAAGCTCGAGGATGGAACCGAGTACTGGGTATTTGAAAACGACCATTTTCGGGGATTCAAGGCATGTTCTGCTAGGCCGTACTCGGACAGGCCTCATCTCAAGCGCATGGATTTCTGCGTTGAGATCGGTTCTTACAGGGAACGGTGTCCCATGCATTGGGTCGAGCTGGAGTTTCAAAAGAGGGTGGCGAATCAATCACGCTGGAAAGTGGCTTGGCTTCCATCCGTCTGCAGCCCTACTATCTTTGAACACTTGGGTGAGGGGAGATCCTTCAATCCGGTTCAAAGGCGTGCGATCCTGATGGGCAGGCTGGAGAGCATCCCTCTCCTAGGGCAGGGGTTTCGGCGGGTACGGCCAATGCTAAGAGTATGGAGGAACCTTGCGTGTCCTTGGAAGAAAATTCACAAGTGACCAGTATAATGGTGAAAAGACATGATCTGGGGAATGGTCGTGTCGCAAATGTGGTGGAAACAAAAGTGAGTAGTCTCCGAGTTTGAAATCCAAACCAATCACGGCGTGACAAACGCCGAGGAGGCTACGCCATGCGAAACGGTACCCCGGGATTGACGGATTTGCTGGAGGGAGGAACTGGCTCTATCCACTGGAGCAGCAGGTCCGCTGGGAGATGCGCCAGTTTCTGCAGGAGCTGATCGAGCAGGAAGCCACAGGGGTGTTGGGGCGGCTGCGGCATGGGAGGGGTGCCGGGGCCCGGGTGCGGGGCGGGGACGGAGGCAGCCATGAGTTTCGCGGTGTGTTGCTGCCGTGCTACCCGCGTCTGACGGGCTCGGCGAGTGCGCTGATTGCCGGGGCGGACTTGGCTGGGATGAACACCCGGCGCGTGCGTCTAGCGCTCGGGAGGCTCTTTGTGAATCTCCTGAGGTGGATGAAGGGCCCTCAGGATGCCCCACTCGACGAGGCCGGCCCATGGGCCCAGGCTTCCATGTGTACTACGGCTCAGAGTTCAAGGGGGTCTTCAATCAAACCATCAGGCGCATGGGGCTGACCCACTACTGGACCTATCCGAAGAGCCCCAAGATGAAT
>JAKARN010000133.1 GCA_021828425.1 Pseudomonadota bacterium
GAGGGCTTGCCGGGCTTGTCACTTCGCTATACCTTGTAGGGAGCCCTGATGTTAACCCAGGAAAGTTTTCATGCCTGAAGAAGCCATTCGCATCCTTGATATAGCCCAGCTTTTGGAGTTCGGCGTACGAAACAACGCCTCCGACCTCCATATTTCCGCCGGCGAGCCCCCGATGATCCGGGTCGATGGAGACATCCGACGAATCAATTTGCCGCCCCTCGATGGAAAGAAAGTGCATGACATGATCTACGACATTATGAACGATAAACAAAGGAAGCACTTTGAGGAATTCATGGATTGCGATTTTTCTTTTGAAATCAGTAAGCTAGCACGGTTCCGGGTCAACGCGTTCAATCAACGCAGGGGGCCAGGTGCAGTCTTCCGTACCATTCCCTCCGATGTCAAGACACTCGAGGATCTCGCCAGTCCGCCGACCTTCAAGGAACTCGTATTGCGACCCCGTGGGCTTGTCCTGGTCACCGGGCCAACCGGGTCCGGGAAGTCGACGACGCTCGCCGCCATGGTCAACCACGTCAACGAAAGTGTCATGTCCCACATTCTCACGATCGAGGACCCGATCGAGTTCGTGCACCAATCCAAGAAGTGTATTATCAACCAGAGGGAGATCCATGAGCACGCGCTCGGATTCGCAGAGGCCTTGCGTGCCGGATTGCGTGAAGATCCGGACGTGATTTTAGTAGGTGAAATGCGTGATCTCGAAACCATCCGTCTGGCTCTCACAGCCGCCGAAACCGGTCACTTGGTTTTTGCAACCCTGCACACGAGTTCTGCCGCCAAGACAGTCGACCGTATCGTTGATGTCTTCCCGGCTGCCGAGAAGGATATGGTCCGCACCATGCTTTCCGAGTCACTGCAGGCTGTCATCTCGCAAACCTTGCTCAAAAAGGTCGGCGGTGGACGGATTGCTGCCTACGAAATCATGACAGCCACTCCTGCGATCCGCAACCTGATTCGGGAAAACAAAGTAGCCCAGATGTACTCGGCCATCCAGACTGGGCAGGCACACGGCATGCAAACGTTGGACCAGTGCCTGTCTGAGTTGCTCCGCCGGGGCGCCATCACACGGGAGCAAGCTCGCATCAAGGCAACCAACAAAGAGCTGTTCGCCCCAGGGGGATAATTCATGGACCGTGAACAAGCCATTAAGTTCGTCCACGATTTGCTGCGCATCATGACCCAGCGCAGAGCCTCGGATCTCTTCATCGCAGCTGATTTCCCACCCGCCATGAAGATTGATGGTGAGGTCAAACCGGTATCCGACCGTCCCTTTACTGCGGAACAGTCGGGTGTGATTGTCCGTGCCCTTTTCAATGACCGGCAGTCCCGCGAGTTCGATGCAACCAAGGAAATCAGTTTCGCAATAGCGCCGAAGGGGATTGGTCGGTTCCGGGTCAGTGCCTACGTCGAACAGGGACGGTTGGGTGCAGTTCTCCGCACGATTAATACACAGGTCCCCACAGTTGCCGAACTTGAGCTTCCACGGATCCTGGAAGACATCTCTCTCACCAAACGCGGGCTCGTGCTGGTGGTCGGAGCAACCGGCTCGGGAAAATCTACCACTCTGGCGGCTATGATCCATCACCGGAATATTGTTGCTCATGACCACATTGTTACCATTGAGGATCCCATTGAGTATGTCCACGGTCATGGATCCTGCCTGGTCACCCAGCGCGAACTGGGCGTGGATACCGAATCTTGGGGGGCCGCCCTCAAAAATACACTGCGACAAGCGCCTGACGTCATCTTGATTGGGGAGATTCGAGATCCTGAAACCATGTCATACGCCGTTGAGTTCGCCGAAACCGGACACCTCTGTCTCAGCACCCTGCATGCCAACAATGCCAACCAAGCCTTGGACCGAATCATTAATCTCTATCCCAAAGAACGGCGTCAGCAGTTGCTCATGGACCTTTCGCTGAACCTCAAAGCCATGGTCTCCCAGCGCCTCCTCCGACGGGCAAGCGGTACCGGCCGAGTGGCAGCCTTGGAAATCCTGGTCAACACGCCGTTGGCCGCTGACCTGATCTTCAAGGGTGAAATTGCCGAGCTCAAGGAACTAATGGCAAAGTCAGTCAACGCTGGTATGCAAACATTCGACCAAGCGATTTTTGACCTTTACGAGAACGGTACCATTAGCTACGAGGAGGCACTCCGCAATGCCGACTCACAGAATGAGCTACGCCTCCGGATTAAGCTCGAAAGCAAACGGGCTTCACGACCAGACGATTCCGAGCTTGATCAGCTTCATTTATCGGAACCGGAAACGGCGCAACCCAAGTCACTTCGTCCCGGAAAATAATCTCCTGCCAACTCCCCGATACCCTGTCTGGAAACTTAGATGAATCTAGAACCTTATCTGCGCCTGATGGCCGAAAGAGCCGCCTCGGATTTGTACCTGACCACAGGCTCGCCCATCAAGATCCGAGTCCAAGGGAGAGTTCTATCTGTGGGCCGGACTCCACTCGACGAATCGATGATCAGGGAAGCGACCCTTGGCATCATGAATGAAGCACTGATCAACCAGTTCGAGAATCGTCACCAAGCTGAATTCCCCCTGGAAATTACCGGAGTAGGGCGTTACCGGGTGAATGTGTTTCTCGAACGAGGCCGGGTTGCCATGGCCATCCGTTTTATTCCGATCAAGATCCCTGAATTGGACACCTTGGGGTTACCTGGAGTTTTGAAGGAGCTGATTCGTGCACCAAGAGGACTCATCCTTGTCGTGGGCGCGACAGGTGCTGGGAAATCCACAACCCTGGCTTCCTTGATTGACTACCGTAATGCACACCAGGCGGACCATATTCTCACCATTGAGGATCCCATCGAGTACGTCTACGAAAACCGCCTCTCGATTGTGAATCAACGTGAGGTCGGGAACGACGTTCTGAGTTACGCAGATGCCTTGCGTAGCGCATTGCGCGCGACACCCGATGTTCTGCTTATTGGTGAAATTCGGGACTCAGAGACCATGTCTGCCGCAGTTGAAATGGCCGCGACGGGCCACCTCACCTTGGCCACACTCCATACCAGCAATGCCCATCAGACCCTTGAACGGATCCTCAACTTGTACTCCGAATCGGCCCAGAAACTGGTACTGACTGACCTTTCAATCAACATGCGGGCAATCATCGCCCAGCGGCTGGTTCCCAATGTGGATGCGAAACTGGTTGCAGCTGTCGAAATCCTGCTCAATACCCCACATATGGCGGACTTGATTCACAAGGGAGAACTCGGTATGTTGCGTGAAGCCATGGAGTCGAGCCATGAAATTGGAATGCAAACATTCGATACGGCGCTCTACCAGCTCTACCGGGACGGCATCATTGACCTCAAGACCGGACTGAACTATGCCGATTCCCGAACCAACCTTGAAAACAAGATCCGTTTCGGCTGAATATTCAACCGTCCCCGTATCTCTCCGCATCATTCCAAGAGTTCTGGGAGTCGGGAGCCTTGTCGCGCTTTGCCTGCTACCGGCCTTCGGAGCCGGCCCCACCAAGACGATAAAGAGTGGCACTTCCCTGGTTGCGCCCGGCTTTGCCAATTCCCGCGCCATCCATGTCAGTCTATCCCCCAACGGCCATTGGCTGGCCATCGCAGGGTATTTCGGTGCTGCCCACCAAGAAGGACTGGCTCTCCTCAACCTGAGGGAGCCCCGCTATGACCAGCGCCTGCACGTAGTCCGCAAAAGCCAGATCAACCATCTACGGTGGGCAGGGCCCCACGTTCTGCTAGCCACGACCCGGATCAAGCTGCCAGGCTACCGCAAAACCCTTCGGAGTGGAGAGATTTGGGCCATCCACCTGATTCATCATCACGCCCAAAGTAGCCTCCTTGCCGGATATCGGAAACAAGGCCTTGCGTTCAACATCGCTATTTACCTGATCCTGTCCCCACTCGACCATGATCCAGACCGGGTGGTAGTCGAGCGCTATTCTTCCGTTGACCTTGCACCGGAGACCGACATCCTAAATGTCCAAACCGGCCTCATGCTGCGTGGGATCCATAGTCCACTGACAAACGGACAACTATTAACCGACAACGACGGGCATGTGCGTCTAGCCTTCGGTACGAACGCACTCACCGGACAAATCGAGTTATGGTTCCGGAAACCACATACCCTGGAATGGAAGAATTTGAGCTTTCTCCTCAAGAACTTTGGGCCGGCATCAAATGTGAGACCCCTCGGGTTTCTACCTGGCAATCGCCACTTTTACCTCCTCCGGACCAGTCATTACGGCACCCTTGGGCTTTATGCCGTAAACCCTGACAACGGGAGAGAAACCCGGCTCTATGTCAATCCCAAAAACGATATCCTGAGGATTGCCCGGTCGCCCTCCGGGCGGGTTTATGCGGTCTGGGTGGGGATCCAGAAACCACACTGGGTTGTGATTGCCCCCAAAAACCGCGAAGCCGAATGGCTTAGATTACTTTCACCGGTCTTCCGCAACCAGCGGGTCACCATCCGGGACGTCACCCGTGATCGCACCATGGCTTTGATCCGCGTCCGGGGAGATCGCAATGCGGGAGAATACTATCTCTTCGATCCCAAAAGACACCTCTTGCGATATCTCCTGAGTACACAACCGGGAATAGCGCCACCTGAACTGTCTTCTTGGCACACGTTCATGCTCCCTTGGCGTGGCCTCAAAGAACCGGTCTATCTGGCTTATCCGCACGGTCCGGCCCGTGACCGCAAGGGTTTGGTCGTCTGGATCCATGGGCACCCCTTCGAGGAAG
This sequence comes from Pseudomonadota bacterium, assembly GCA_021828425.1. The sequence continues at coordinate 4,762 of JAKARN010000133.1, forward strand.
GCATACGCTGGCGTTCTGATCCTCGCCTCCAAGAACTCACACGCCATGGTTTCGTAGTTATGGAAGTTGACTACCCGGGTTCCTTTGGCCGTGGGAAAGTCTGGCGCCAACTGGGGTACCACCAATGGGGTAGAACCATGCTGGATGGGATCTGGGCCGCAGTTCGCTGGGTGGCTGGACAGCACGGGATCCCCTTTGGCCGGCTGGCTCTGGCAGGGCATGGTTACGGCGGATATGCCGCACTCATGCTCGGAGCCGAGCACCCCAGGCAGGTTCGGGCAATCGTGAGCCTGAACGGCATTTATGAACTGTCGTTGCTGAGAACGCCTGAGGAGCGATTATGGCGTTCGCCTTTTGGCAGGCGGTTCCTGAATACGGTACTTGGGCATCAACACCTCAAGATCGGA